>SUVU01000010.1 GCA_015061865.1 Lentisphaerota bacterium | reverse complement strand
CTTTCGCGCCTTGCTTCTGTGCCGGTACGGTCGAGTACGGTAGTACACTCCCGCACCGTACTCGGCGCAAAACACGACATTGCCGCCCGCTGCATCCACCGGATGGATCTTACTGTTATTGAGTGGTTCTACCAAAAAACAGGGACAATAATAAGAAATTTGCCGTACCGTCACACGTTGGCGGCGGCACGGTCAAGTTCGGCGCAGGAAGCGTCGGGCAGGTCGATGCCGTCGGCTTCAGCTTTGGCTTCAGAAATGAATTCCAATTCACCGGGGTAGTAGATTTTTTTCACGCCGTCAGCTTTGGGGGCGGAGGTCAATTCGGTGATGACGTTTTCCATCCGGGCGGTGAAGTTATCCAGCCCGCCGAAAAATTCCGGATTGATGGCGAGGAAAAAGTGTCCCGTATCCGCATCCTGACCGGGGATGGTGTTCCAGGAATTCACCCCGGAAAGCGTACCGGCATTGGCAAGCACTCCGGAAAGCATTTCGACCATCATCGCCAGACCGTAACCTTTGTGGCCGCCGAAAGGCAGCATGATCGCACCGTTGTAGATTTCTTTGGGATCGGTGGTCGGATTGCCGTCTTTATCGAGGATCCATCCTTCCGGGATCGGTTGATTATTGGCGGCGGCGATGATAAGTTTGCCGCTGGCGACCACGCTCATGCAGATGTCGAACAAAATCGCCCGGAATTTACCCGCCGGGGCCGCATACGCGAACGGGTTATTGCCGATACCGGCAGTTTTCGCTCCGGTGACGGCGATCAGCGGGCAGGTGTTGCTCATGGAAAAACCGATCAGTCCGTTGTCGGCGCATTTCATCGCATAATATCCGGCGGCGCCGTAGTGGTCGCTGTGGTTGACCGAAGCGGCGACCAGCGGCATATTTTTGGCTTTGGCGATCATCCGTTCCACGACTTCGCAGGAAGCCGGGATCCCCAGACCGCCGGCGGCACTGGCACGGATATATGCCGGAGCATCGGCAATGACTTCGATTTCCGCATCCGGACGGATGCCGCCGCTTTTGATGCAGTCGATGTAGCGGGCGAGTCGGATCACTCCGTGGGAGTGGATGCCGCGGGCATCGGCACTGACCAGGGTTTCAGCGGCACGGTGTGCCGCCAGCTGCGGCACGCCGGCACGCATCAGCAGATCGGTACATTTGGCGGTCAATTCAGCGATGGAAACAATCATTTTTTCAACTCCTTTGTCACCCGGGCCGTACCATCGGCATCTTTCGGCGGGGCGTTGTGACCCAACCGTGGAAACAGGGTGATTTTTTTATTGTTATGGGGAATACTTTTATAAGTCAGATACACGCCGATGGGCGGACAGATCGGGTCGATCATGCCCACGCTCATAATGACTTCGCATTTGATACGGCCGGCAAGATTGATCACGTCGATATAATCTGCCGTCTGCGCCACTTTTTTCTGACGGCGGGTATTGTACTGCGGCCAGCCGGGTTTGCGTTTTACCATTACGCCGCCGTGATCTGTCAGCGCCGGGACGTTGGCGACACAGAGGGTGACTTCCGGCACCAGTGCGGCGGCGGCAAGCGACTGCGCTCCGCCCTGACTGCGGCCGAAAACGATCAGAGTTTTGCCGTCCCACTCCGGCAGGGATTTGATGAAATCCAGCGCCCGGACGGTGCGCAGAAACATGTTTTTGAAATAATTTTTTTCCGGGTCATCTTTGCCGATGCGGATATTGCGGTCTGCCGGGGCGCCGCCGCGGTTGAGATTGCGGTAATATTCATCGCTCATGCCGTTGGGAACGCCGTGAGCATTGACGTCAAACACGATGGCACGGCCGCCGAACCGGGTCTGTTTGGTGGAACTTTTGAAGCCGGCACCGTGAAAATAGATGATGGCGGGCAGGGATTTCGGGGCGGATCTCAGCGGCGTGACCAGATAACCTTTGACCGGGATATCGGCGATGGAAGTGATTTCCACATCTTCACACTTCCACACCGGGGAACGGTCGATCTCAGTGCGGGACACCTGCATCGGCACTTCGGCAAGCTGCTGCAGTTGTTTCGTCCAGAAGGCGTCGAAATCTGCCGGTTTCGGGCGGGCAACCGCAAGTTTTTCCGGTTCAATATAGACTCCGTCGCCGTTGGCGGTGATGCGTGACGGCGGATTCAGAACTCTTTTTTTACTGCTCAAATAGAGTGCCGTCACCATCAAATGCGCCGGGGCATCGGAACTCATCGTCACGACCGTTTCCTGCACCGGAAGATCGGTTCTTGCGACTTCCAGACCGTTGAGAAACTTGAAAACCCGGATATATTCCGCTTTGGCGGGCGGCGCTGCCGGGACGATTTTGAAACTGACCGTTTCTCCCGGTTTGCCGATGGCATCGGGACAACTTGAGGTCACCACCAGATCTTTCGATGCTCCGGCGAGCAGTTCTTTGCCTTCAGCAGTGTAAAGTCCCGGTTTCACTTCATTTCCTCCCGCTGATATGGATAATATCAGCACAAACGCCAAAAAATATCTATACATATTCGCCCTCCAACTATACATAATATACAACATGAAAAGATTTTGTCAATATAAAATCAAATTTTTTGCCGTATTTCTGTGGAGTATTTTCCCGGAGGCGGTTTATTGGTTAAAATAATGTTTTTACACTTGACGGGAGCCGGTTTTTAATATATATTACCCCTGAAGTAAAGGAGTGATATCATGCCGGAAATCCAGATGTTGACCCGCACCCGGATCAACGCCGAAATAATCAATATCCGCTACGAAAATCCGGAAAACGGTTTCGCCGTGGTGACGCTGCTGTGTGCGGATGAGACCCGGATCTGTGCCAAAGGCTCGATACCTGCGCCGGTGTGCGGGCAGAATATCGAGGCGGAGGGGTATTTTGAGAAACACCCGGAATTCGGCTTGCAGTTCAGTGTGGACAAGTGCCGTCTGGTGCCGCCGGCGACTAAAAGCGGCATCGCCCGCTTTCTCGCTCACGCCATTCCCGGTATCGGTCCTAAAACGGCGGCGGCGATCGTGGATAAATTCGGCGAAGAAACGGTCAAAGTCCTTGACCTCTACCCGAAACGTTTGCAGGAAGTCCCCAAAATCGGTAAAAGCAAAGCCGAAAAAATCGCTAAAATCTGGAAAGAATCCCACCACCGGCGGGATGATATGATCTTTCTGGAGGGTTTGGGGATCACTCCGGCATATTGCGCCCGGCTGTTCAAACGCTACGGCGAGGGCACGGTTGCCGCTGTCCGCCAGAATCCCTACCGGCTCGCTGAAGATGTGGACGGTATCGGGTTCCTGAAAGCCGATGCCATCGCCCGCAATCTCGGTTTTGCGGAAAATTCTCCCGTCCGCATGGAAGCCGCCGCTGTTTTCGCCCTCAATACCATGATCGGCGACGGTCATGTTTGCGCTCCGGCGGCGGAATTGACCGCTGAATGCCGCAAACTTACCGGGCAGGACGATGCCGCCATTGCCGCCGGATTATCCAGTGCGGTGGAGCGCCGTTTGCTCTATTTTCTGGATGATTTCTTTTACACGCCCCGCACTGCGGCGGCGGAATTGCAGCTGCCCAATCTGATTTACGAGCTGGCTTCAGCAGCAAACTTCGCCGGACAGAAACTGGCAAAAGTCGCACCGCAGCAGGGGTTGGCACTTGATCCGCTGCAGCTGCAGGCGGTCGAATCGCTCTATTCCCGGCCGCTGAATATCATCACCGGCGGCCCCGGTGTCGGTAAAACCACCGTTATCGGCGAGATCGTCCGCCGTGCCAAAGCCGCCCGGGTGAAGTTTTTTCTGGCGGCTCCGACCGGACGTGCCGCCAAACGGATGAGCGAAAGCAGCCATTGTGAAGCCAAAACGCTCCACCGGCTGCTGATGTTTGACCCCGCCACCGGGAGATTCAATTACAACCGTGACCATCAACTGGAGTGCGAACTGCTTATCGTCGATGAGATCAGTATGCTGGATATAATTCTGGCGTATCAGCTTTTTCAGGCGATTCCGGCGGGGTGTTCGGTCGTATTGGTCGGGGACTCCGATCAGCTGCCCTCGGTGGGGCCGGGAAAGGTGCTGGCGGATCTGATGGAGTGCGGATTTTTCGGCGTGACCAGACTGACTAAAATTTTCCGTCAATCCGGCAACAGCTCCATCATCCGCAACGCCCACCGGGTTAATGCCGGACAATTACCGGAAAAACCTCTCCCCGGCGCTGACGGATTGAGCGATTTTTACTGGATCGAACAGGACGATCCCGATCGTGCCGCCGCATTGATCGAAACGCTGGTCACCGAACGCATCCCCGAAAGATTTCACCTCGATCCCATGCAGGATATTCAGGTGCTGACCCCGATGAACCGGGGCGAATGCGGTACGGTCGTCCTCAATGAGAAACTCTCTGCCCGGCTGCGGGAAAAAGAGACAGAGTCATTTCAATTCGGCAGTACTGTATTCAAACTCGGCGACCGCATCATGCAGAACGCCAATAATTATGACAAAAACGTTTTCAACGGCGACCTCGGACAAATCATCAAAATGGATACCAACGCCCGGAATTTTACCGTCTGTTTTGATTCCGAGCGCTTCGTGACCTATAATTTTGATGAAGCCGATCAGCTGAAACCGGCTTATGCGATCACGATCCACAAGTCGCAGGGCAGTGAATTCCCCGCCGTTGTCATCCCGCTGCTCAATCAGCACTTTGTCATGCTCCGGCGCAATTTGCTCTATACCGGCATGACCCGTGCCAAAAAACTGCTCATCCTCATCGGCAGCCGCCGTGCCGTGGAGATCGCCGTTCACAACACCCGCATCCGTCCCCGCTACTCACTGCTGGCAAAACGGCTTGCCGCCAAACGCAGCCATAAGTGAGATCCGGTTCGATCGCCGAAAGAACACCCCCGGCGATCAGTGACCGCCGGGGGTGCAGGTATGGGGTGTGTTGCTTTTACAATAATTCAGTGCCGATTTTCAGCAGTGTGCCTGCCTGATATACGATGAATGTCACCGTATATGCCAGGACAAAAAGTACTGCGCCCTCGGCGATGGCGTACTTCCAGCTGTTGAGTTCCCGCTTGATGATCGCCAGCGTCGCCAGACAGGGGATGCTCAGCAAACAGAAGAGCATGATGCAGAATGCCTGCAGCGGCGTGTACTGGGAAATCAGTTTCGCTCTCAAACCCTCGGATTCCTCATCGGCTTCGCCCTCGGAGCAGAGAATACCCATCTGGGCGACAAAGACCTCTTTAGCCGCCAGTGCGCCGATGGTGGCAGTGGTGATTTTCCAATCAAAACCCAGCGGTTTGAACATCGGTTCGAGGAATTTACCGACTCTGCCGGAAACGGTGTATTCCAGCGTTTCGTTGAGCCGGGCATTTTCCAGAGCGCTGACCTGATCGTTGTGTTCCTGCGCTGCGGCAATGACTTTCTCCGCGGCGGCATCAAGTTCTGTTTCCTCCTCCGCCAGAGCATCCAGATGCTCCTGCGGGACGGTTCCGGCTTCTTTGATCTCTGTCATGACCCGGGCATCAAAAATTTCCGCTTTTTCCAGAATTGCGAGCTGGTTGGCATTGAGTTTTGCCGCCGAGTGGACAGCTGCTATCTGCGTTTCGTAATCCTGCGAGAACTCTTTTTTCTCCGGATAAGTATTGCAGATGTAGAGGATGATACTGGTCGCCAGAATGATCGTACCGGCTTTATGCAGATACATTTTGCCGCGATCCCACATGTGCAGAAGCAAACTTTTCAGCGTCGGCATCCGGTACGGCGGCAGTTCCATGAGGTAGACTTCGCCGTCACCTTTGAACAGCGTGGCTTTCATGATCCGGGCTGCGATCAGAGCAATGGCGATACCGATGATGTAGATGAGCCACATGGTGAAGCCCTGATATTTTTCCGGGAAAAACGCCGGGATTATCAGCGCATAGATCGGCAATCTGGCACCGCAGCTCATCAGCGGCAATACCATGATGGTGATTTTGCGGTCACGGTCGGATTCAATCGTCCGGGTTGCCATCACCGCCGGAACGGTACAGCCGAAACCCAGCACCAGCGGCACGAAAGATTTGCCGTGCAGACCGAATTTGCGCATCAGACCGTCCATCACAAACGCCGCCCGCGACATGTAACCGGATTCCTCCAGAATGGCGATGGCGAAAAAGAGGAACAGGATATTGGGCAGAAACACGATCACTCCGCCGACCCCGGCGATGATCCCGTCGATGATCATGCTCCGCAGATACGGCAGGGTTTCCGGAGCCCAGATATTGCCGATCGTGGTGCCGAGCCAGCCGAAAAAGTCTTCGATATAACCCATCAGCGGATCCGCCACGGTAAAGGTGAACTGGAACGTCAGGAACATGATGAGCAAAAACAGCGGGAAGCCCAGAAATTTGTTGGTCATCACCAGGTCGATCTTATCGGAAATTTCCCGGCGTTTTTCCAGTGTGGTGCTGATCGCATCCCGGCACGCACCGGCGAGCATCGCATAGCGGCGGTCCGCCATGAACGTATCCGCTTCAATGGCGTGTTTGTCCCGCAGATGGGAAATTTCAGTTTCCACCGTGGCGTGGACCGGGGAAAATTCCGCCATTTTCATCACGCAGCTGTCATGTTCCAGCAGTTTTATGGCGAAAAAGCGGGACGGGATATGGCGGTACTGCTCCAGATTGAGCGTGTCGATTTTTGCCGCCACAGCGTTGATGGCATCGTCGATGTCGTGACCGTAAGTGAGCATCGGCACGCCGTGGTCATCCAGATCGGCAAGCACCGGCTGGAGTTTTTCCAACAGCGGACGGATGCCGCTGGTGGAGTTGCCGACGGTCTGCACGATGGGGGAGCCGAAGTATTTTTCCAGTTTGGGCAGGTCAAATTTCAACCCTTTTTTCTTGGCATCGTCCGCCATGTTGAAAGCCAGCATCATCGGGATATGCAATTCCGCCAGCTGGGTGGTCAGATACATACTGCGCTGCGGAATGGTCGAGTCGATGACATTGATGATAAGGTCGATACCCGGACGGGTCAATTCCTGAAAGACGACGTTTTCCTCCGGACTGCTGGAGGAGAGCGAATAGACCCCCGGCAGGTCAATGAGTTCGATTTCAATGCCGTTCAGTGAGAAATTCCCCGATTTGCTCTCCACGGTCACGCCGGGATAGTTGCCGACGTGCTGTCTGGCGCCGGTCAGGGAGTTGAATATACAGGTTTTGCCGCAGTTGGGATTGCCTGCCAGAGCGATACGGTATTTGTTACGCATGGACGACCTCCTGCGCCACGATGTCTGCAACATCGTCTTTATGCAGCGCCATGCTGGTATCCATCACCCGCACCCGGATCAAGCCGCCGAAAGGGGCATGCGCCTCGATCAGCAATTCCGTGCCGGGGACGATGCCGATGTCGGCAAATTTCTTTTTGCCCCGGGATTTGGGCATGATCTTGACGATCGTGGCTTTGGTGCCGACCGGCAGCTCTGCCAGCGTACAGACTTTATTTTCTTCAGACATGATTTTGCCTCCACAATAAAAATTGACACGTCTAACTTTGGCTATAATATACTGGATATTGAAAAGTTTTGCAAGTTAGTTTCGGCTAATTTTTTGATTTTTTTTAACCTTTTCTCCTGATTTTTCCTTACGGCGGCAGATTGTCAGGGGAAAATTGCGGTAAAATCTTGCAAAATAACCTTTTCAGCGTTATATTATCTGCAATAATATATTTTTTCAGGTAAAAACTAATAACCAAAATATAAAAGAAAAGAGGTTTATCATGGAAAAGATCGCCGCAAGTGCCGCAGCTTTGCTCGGCAAAAATGAAGATGTTTTGAAATCCGGTGTGCTGAAAAGCTCCGGCGCCGTGAGTGTTTACGCCGACTCCATCCACAAACTCGGTGATGCCGCCGTGATGATGTGCCGTGATGATGAGAAACGTTTTCTGCTGGTCGTTGCCAAATGCGCCAAATGTATGCCCGCCGGTTTCGAGGGCGATACCGTGGCTTTGAGCGATGGTTCCGTCGCACTCTGCGGTGCTTTGTCCGCCGCCAACGCCGCGGCGCTCCGTCAGCATTTTCCCTGGTGCGCTCCGCAGAGCCTCCGCAATGTCCGCACCACCGTCGGCTGCGGCGACCGTCTGGGGCTGGCGACCACCGGTCACATCCTGGCGGCGAAAAAAGTCCAGATCTCTCCGGTGCTTGCCCAGCAGTCCATGCGTGAATTGACCATGACCAACCGCACTTTCCGCGGCGTGGTCGATGATGCCTGCTTCCTCGTGTTTGCCGCCGACTACCGTGACGGCTACGGCGCTGACGGCGACCACCTCAAAACCATCAAAGATATCGACACCGCGCTTGCCGCCGGGATGCCGATGATCACGCTCGACCTTTCCGATGTGATGAATGCCGCCGCCGGCGACTGGGATGCCGCCAAAATCGATGCGGCTTTCGTTGAACTTCCCGGCGATCTGCAGAAACTGGTCATCGCTGAATACGCCGACAAAGATTTCGTCCTCGGTGATGATGTGGCGGTGAAAATCGACGCTCTGACCGCCAAACGCTGCGCCGTGATGTATACTTCGGCGCTGGATTTCGCCAAAGAGGTTCACGAACACCTGAAAGCCGCCCGCGGCGAAGAATTTGATCTGGAAATTTCCATCGACGAGACCAGCAGCCCGACTCTGCCGAGCCACCATCTGTTCATCGTCCGTGAACTGCGCCGCCGCAGTGTCGAATTCAGCTCTCTGGCTCCCCGCTTCATCGGTGAATTCCAGAAAGCGATCGACTACATCGGTGATCTGGCTGAATTTGACCGTCAGTTCAAAGTCCACGCTCTGATCGCCAAAAATTACGGCAAT
Source organism: Lentisphaerota bacterium (assembly GCA_015061865.1). Lineage (GTDB taxonomy): Bacteria > Verrucomicrobiota > Lentisphaeria > Victivallales > Victivallaceae > UBA1784. Next base: position 29,494 of record SUVU01000010.1, on the reverse strand, counting down.
TACAAAATTTCCGTCCACAGCGGCAGCGATAAATTCGCCGTTTACCCGACCGTCGGCAGAGAGACCAGACACTATCTGCACCTCAAAACCGCCGGTACCAGCTGGCTGGTCGCCGTTACCGTTATCGCCAAACGTGATCCGCAGCTTTACCGCGAAATGCACCAGTGCGCTCTGGATAACGTCAAAGATATGCTCAAACTCTATCACATCACCGCCGATTTCAATAAGATCCCGGCGCTGGATACGCTGAAAGATGAGGAGCTGGCGGCTTTGATGGATATGCCCGAAGCCCGGCAGCTGCTCCACATCTGCTATGGTCCGATCCTCACCGGCAATCTGCGTGAACGCTTCTTCAAAGCGATGCACAAATTTGAAGCCGATTACGATGCTGCGATCGAAGCGCACTTTGACAAACACCTGACTCTGCTCGGTGTTCCCGCCAAAAACTGATAAACGACAACAATATATATAAGGAAAATAATTATGAAATTCAAATCCATGTTGCTGGCTCTTTTCCTCGGTGTTGCCGGTGTCTGTTTTGCGGCAGATCCCGCCCCGGCGGCAGCTCCTGCCCAGACTGAAATGAGTGCTGCTGCCGGTGAGACCACCAGCAGTGATTCCGAAAAACCCGCTCCGAAAAAAGGCGGCAATACCGCCGGTCAGTGGATGCAGATGCTGATGCCGATCATCCTGATCGTCGTGATGATCTTCATTTTCTCCCGTTCCAACAAAAAACAGCAGCAGAAACGTCAGGAAATGCTCGATCGCATCGTCAAAGGTTCCAAAGTTCTGCTCAACAGCGGTGTTTACGGCAAAGTTTCCGAAGTCCGTGAAAATGAATTTCTGGTCGAAATCGCTGAAAACGTCAAAGTTCTCGTCGTGAAAAACGGTGTTGCCACGGTCGAAGATGAGGATGCGGCGAATAAAGGAGCCAAATAATGGAGAAAAAACCGTTAGCACTCCGCACTTTTCTGGTGCTGGTGGTCATCGCCACGTTTGCGTGGGCGATGTATCCGCTTGCCCCGCGGGATTATTATGATACATTCAAAAATCTGCTGAAAGACCCCAAAAATGCCCAGGCGGCAGCCGTGGTCGAACGGGCGCAGGAGATCCAGAAAGCCAATCCGGAAAAATTTGATTCCGAAGCACTGCTGGAAGCCGCCAACGAGCAGAAAGTCAAATTGACTGAACTGATCGCCAAAGGTGATCTGGAAAACGACAAAGAGGTCATCGCTTTCATCCGCAAAGAGGCATCCAGCTCCATCCGTCTGGGGCTTGACCTCAACGGCGGGGTGGAGTTCTACCTCAAACTGGTGCCGGATGCCAATGTCGATGAGGAAACCGGCAAACTCATGGAGCAGGATCCCAAACACTACCGTGACGTGGTGATCGAGAACCTGCGCCGGAGACTGGAAGACCGCGGTATTTTTGAAACCGAGATCGCCGATGCCTCCACCGATGATGAACAGATGATCGTGCTGCGCGCCCCGATCGTCAGCCCCAACGAAAAAGCTGAATTGCGCAACGCATTGCAGATGAGCGCCAAACTGGAATTCCGTCTCGTTTTGCCGGCGACGGAAGAGCAGTTGGATGCTTACAAAAAAGACCCTGCATCCGTGCCGGAAGGCTCCGAATATATGGAGTACACCGAACTGGAAAAAGGTGAAAAAGTCACCCGCCGTTTCCTGATCAGCAAAACGGTGGAAATGGACGGTAAAAACATCACTCAGGCCCGGGCGCACCGGGACGAAATGGGACAGCGCAAAATCCTGCTCCGTTTCAACGAGCAGGGTGCTAAAGACTTCGGTGTCGTCACCGAAAAATACAAAGGCGAATTTCTGGCGATCGTGCTGGACGGCAATCTGTACTGCGCCCCGCGCATCAATGATGCCATTACCGGCGGTTCTGCGGAAATTTCCGGCAGCTTCACTGAAGATGAAGCCCAGGCGATCGCTTCGGCGCTGGAAAGCGGCAGTATCAAATACAAAATCGAAACTACCGCCATGTTTGACACCGACCCCACACTGGGCAAAAGCAGTGTGAGAAACGGTATCATCGTCGGGATCATTTCGCTGATCCTGGTCTCCGTGTTTATGCTGATCTACTACCATTTCACCGGTTTTATCGCTGTGGCGGCACTGCTGCTGAATATGGTGCTGATCCTCGGTTCGATGGCGGCATTCGGCTGTACGCTGACGCTGCCGGGTATCGCAGGTATCGTGTTGACCATCGGTATGGCAGTTGATGCCAACGTGCTGGTCAACGAACGTATCCGTGAGGAATTGCGGAACGGCAAATCGGTGAAAAATGCGGTCAATGCCGGTTACGACCGGGCGTTGAGCGCCGTGCTGGACTCCAATATCACCACGCTGGTCGTGGCATTGATCCTGATGAATGTCGGTACCGGTGCGATCAAAGGTTTTGCCATTACGCTCTGCATCGGTATTCTGGCGACGCTGTTCTCGGCGATTTTCGTCACCCGTTTGATCTACGATTATCTGTTCAGTTTCTGGCACATCAACAAATTGTCGATGATGCAGCTTTTCAAAATGCCGGAGTTTGATTTCATCAAAGGCTGGAAAAAAGCCCTCTGCTTCTCCGGAGCGCTGTTCGTGCTGTTGATCGCGATGTTTTTCATCCGTCAGCATAATTTGTTCGGTTACAGCCGCATTGCCGGTATGGACTTCACCGGCGGCTCGCTGGCCACGTTTAAATACGCCAAAAAAGGCAATACATCCAAAATGGCGCAGACCCTGCGTGATGCCAAATACGATCAGCCGTCCGTCAGCTACAAAAGCGGTGTCGGCGGCGTGGAAGTCATGGAAGTGCGTATGGCAAATGACCAGGTCGATGAAAAAGCGCTGGGCAAACTGCTCGCCGACAAATATCCGGAATTGGGTATCAACTGTGAAGACGTGCAGGACGGTCGTGAAATCAGCGGTCTGATCGGTAAAGAATTTACCAAAACCGCCGTTATCGCCGTGGTGCTGGCGCTGATCGGTATCGGTGTCTACATCCTGCTGCGGTACGAATTTTCTTATGCGCTCGCCAGTGTGCTGGCGCTGCTGCACGACGTGGCGGTGGTGCTGGCGATCTATCTGGTTTCCGGACGGACGGTAGGTTTGACGACCGTGGCGGCGTTTCTGACGGTTATCGGGTATTCGATCAACGATACCGTGGTGATCTTTGACCGGTTGCGGGAGAATCTGAATTTGCAGAAAGGTATGAGTTTCAAAGAACTGGCCAATCTCTCCATCAATCAGAGTTTGAGCCGTACCCTGATCACCAGTTTCACCACTTTTATCGTGGTGTTGGTGATGTGGCTGTTCGGCGGCCCGGAAATCAGCGACTTTGTTTTTGTGATGATGCTCGGCGTGATCCTCGGCACTTACTCCTCGATCATGCTCTCTGCTCCGTTTGTGGCGTGGAGACATGAACGCAAACTTGCCAAGAAAAACGGGGGCAAATGATGGCGGGATTCGGAGATATTCTTAAACTGATGTCCCATGCTAAAGAACTTCAGGCCGGGGCGGAAAAGATGAAAGAAGAACTGCCGAAAATGGAGTTCACTGCCACCGGCGCCAACGGCGGGGTCAGTGTCACTGTCGGCGGGGATTTTTCTGTCCGCAATATCACCATTTCTCCTGAAATGCTCAATGATAAAGCGTTTCTGGAAAACGAACTGCGTGATGCTCTCAATTCCGCATACGCATCCGCCCGGAGCGCCATGCAGGAAAAAATGCGCGGTGTCACCGGCGCACTGGGTATCGACTTGCCCACATTCTGAACATCATAAAACACCTTCCGGGGCTGTTGCCAGAGCGACAGCCCCGTTTTTTGTCGGCGTGTTTGGGGTGGAGGCGGGGGGGAGTGCGTTTTTTTGCAGGGGCTCATGTTTCGCCGCAAGCTCCAACTTCTCCGGAATATCTTCCTTTACATGGAACCAAGCGCAAAAAAATAAAAAAAGCGGTTGATTTGCTGTTTTTATGATTTGCTATTTAATTAATGCGGATGTATATTTTCCAGTGTATATATTCTTGTCAGCTCAGAAAGGTGAAATCGTGGGAATCAGAATCAAGGGCACCGGTCGCTATATCCCGGAAAAGATATTGAGCAATGATGATTTGGAAAAGATGGTCGATACCAGTGATGAGTGGATCGTCACCCGTACCGGTATCAAAGAGCGTCACATTGCCGCTGATGATGAGACCACCTCGGATATGGCGGCAAAAGCGGCAAAAGCGGCATTGGAAAACGCCGGTATTACTGCTGATATGATCGACCTGATCATCGTTTCCACAGTCACGCCCGACCATGCGTTCCCCAGTACGGCGGCGCTGGTGCAGAAAAAAATCGGTGCCGGCAAATGCCCCTGTTTCGATCAGGAAGCGGCGTGTTCGGGATTGCTTTATGCGTTCAATACAGCTTACGGTCTGATGGCTTCGCCGCTGGCTTACAAACGGGTGCTGGTCATCGGCGCGGAAAAAATGACGTCACTGGTGGATTGGACGGATCGTTCCACCTGCGTGCTTTTCGGCGATGCGGCGGCGGCGTTTGTGCTTGAAAACGACGGAAATCCGGAAACGGAGGATTACTATGTTGCCGGTGAAGTCGGTGCTGACGGCGAATGGGCGGATATTCTGCGGGTCCCTGCCGGTGGTACGGCGATGCCGCCTTCGCATGAGACGGTCGATGCCAAACTGCATTACCTGAAAATGGGCGGCCCGAAAACATTTCACATGGCAGTTCTCTCCATGACCAATGCCTGCCGTGCCGTACTGGAAAAAAGCGGTACCGACGTGCAGGATGTCACCTGGGCGGTGCCGCATCAGGCGAACCGCCGGATCATTGATGCGGTGGCGGAACGGTTGGGTATTCCGGAGAAAGTCTACCTCAATGTTGACCGTTACGGCAATACGTCCAGTGCTTCTATCGGTATTTGTCTGGATGAGTTGAACCGTTCCGGCAAACTCAAACGCGGTGATCTGGTGCTGGCGGCAAGTTTCGGTGCCGGTTTGACTTGGGCGGCAATGCTCATCCGGTGGTAAACCGCGGTATGGAGCAGGAAAAACTCGCTCAAAAATACAGCGCCGGAGAAGAAAAATTAAACTTTCTGACCCATGCGGCGGGGGTGGTGTTATTTCTGGCATCCGGCTGGAAACTTTTTGCCGGCAATGGGGCATTGAGCAGCAAGCCGTTGTTGTTTGCGCTGATATTTTACTGGTTTGCGCTGATTTTTATGTTTGGTGCGTCGGCATTGTACCATCTGGCCAAGTCGGAACATGCCAAACAAATCGGCAGAAAATTCGATCATTGCGCCATTTATATCCTGATTACCGGGACGTATGCGCCGCTGGTGACGGGAATTCTGGCGGATTGGAGGGGCTTTGCGGTACTGGGAACATTGCTGGTGCTGACGGCGGCGGGAGTGGTGATAAAATTCTGCTGTGCCGGGAAATTTCACCGGCTGGAAGTCGCTTTGTATTTGCTGATGGGCTGGTTGTGTCTGCTGGTGATAAAACCGTTGATCGCCGGATTTCCGGCAGGCGGTTTCAAATGGCTGATTTCCGGCGGCGTGGTTTACACTGCCGGAGTGGTGTTTTACGCAGTACGCAAAGAATTTTTCCATGCGATATGGCATGTTTTCGTCCTTGCCGGAGCATGGCTGCAATTTATGGCAGTGCTGTCGATAAGATAAAAAAAAGAGCGTTGATGAGATGGAGACGGAAGTTTGAGGCGGCTACTGGCAGGTAACCAGCCGAAAACGCTCCGGCTTCAGGTCGCAACGGGAGTTTGATAATTTTTGAAATTTTTATAAATCATCTTAAAGAAAAATCGAGGTGATTGAAAAAAGGTATCAAAAAGAGATTAAAAAATAGGTAATGTCCCAAATTTTGTGAAAAATACATACAAGAGCGAATGAACACATTTTATGGCGACACCTAGAATATATGACTTACATTATGATTGGTCAAAAACATAAAACGATTTGATTGCACCCGGTGGATGCAGCGGGTGCGATGCGCCACCGCCGGTGAATTTTTTCACAACCCAATGGGGCAATATTAAAAAATAGCGTTGATGAGATGGAGACGGAAGTTTGAGGCGGCTGCTGGCAGGTAACCAGCCGAAAACGCTCCGGCTTCAGATCGCAACGTGAGTTTGATAATTTTTGAAATTTTTATAAATCATCTTAAAGAAAAATCGAGGTGATTGAAAAAAGGTATCAAAAAGAGATTAAAAAATTACCGTTGATGAAATGGAGACGGAAGTTTGAGGCGGCTGCTGGCAGGTAACCAGCCGAAAACGCTCCGGCTTCAGGTCGCAACGTGAGTTTAATAATTTTGAAACTTTAATAGATCATCTTAAAGAAAATCGAGGTGATTGAAAAAAGGTATCAAAAAGAGATTAAAAAGTTACCGTTGATGAGATGGAGACGGAAGTTTGAGGCGGCTACTGGCAAGTAACCAGCCGAAAACGCTCCGGCTTCAGATCGCAACGGGAGTTTTTAAGAATTTTTGAGACCTTTCGAAATCACCTCACAAAAAAACAGGGGAGCTGGATGTCCGGCTGAGAGGAAGCAAAACTGCTTCGACCCTTTGGAACCTGATGCTGATAATGCAGCCGTAGGAAGTGCCGAAACCGGGCGCCGGAAAAGTTGTTTCCGATCTCCGGGAAGGATTGAAAAAGTTGTATTGAAGCCGCAGTTTCCACCTCTGTTAACAACCGGAAAAGGAAACTGAAAAATGGCTCAAACCCAAATGCTTGCCGCCCGCAGCGGCATCACCACAGCGCAAATGCTTGCCGTCGCCGCAAGCGAAAAAATCGCTCCGGAAATCATCCGTGAACAGGTTGCTTCCGGCAAAATCGTCATCCCTGCCAATGTCAACCACACGGCGCTGGAGCCTTGCGGTATCGGGCGGATGCTGCGTACCAAAGTCAATGCCAATATCGGCAACAGTACGTTATCCAGTTGTCTGCACAGTGAATATGAAAAACTTGCCGTGGCGCTTAAATATGGTGCAGATACGGTGATGGATCTCTCTACCGGCGGCGATTTAACGGTGATCCGGCAGGCGTTGATAAACCGTTGTCCGGTGCCGCTGGGGACGGTGCCGGTATATGAGATGGTCGCCCGTGCCGGGGGCAGGGCGATCAGCCGGGAATTGATGCTTGAAGTTATCAGACATCAGGCGGAGCAGGGGGTGGATTATATGACGATCCATGCCGGGTTGTTGAGATCCCATGTGCCGTTGGCATTGCAGCGGAAATTGGGGATCGTCAGCAGAGGCGGAGCATTGCTGGCGGCATGGATGACGGAAACCGGCAACGAAAACCCGTTTTATGAATTTTTTGATGAAATTCTGGAGATCTGTCTGCAATACGATGTGACATTGTCGCTTGGCGACGGTTTACGTCCGGGGTGTCTGGCGGATGCTTCGGATGCGGCGCAGTTTGCGGAATTGGACACGCTGGGTGAACTGGTGCGCCGCTGCCGTGCCGCCGGAGTGCAGGCGATGGTGGAGGGTCCAGGCCATGTCCCGGTGGATCAGATCGAAATGAATATGCGCCGGGAACAGGAAGTTTGCGATGATGCGCCGTTTTATATTCTGGGGCCGGTGGTGACCGATTGTGCGCCGGGGTACGATCACCTGACGGCGGCAATGGGCGGGCTGCTGGGAGCGTTTTATGGTGCGGCAATGCTTTGTTATGTGACGCCGAAAGAGCATTTGGGACTGCCGGAAGCCGATGATGTGGCACGGGGACTGACTGCATTTAAAATCGCCGCCCACGCCGCTGATATCGGGCTGCACCGTCCGGGCGCCCGTGACCGTGACGATGCCATCAGCGACGCCAGAGCGCAATTTGACTGGGAAAAACAATTTGAATTGGCGCTGGAACCGGAGCGTCCCCGCTGCTACCGGAAACAGGCGGTGGCGGCTTCGTCGCAGCCGGATGCCCACGGCAGTGAATATTGTACGATGTGCGGAGAAGAATTCTGTTCGGTGCGATTGAGCAAAAAATTACGCGAAAAAGCACTTGAATAATCCGGCAGCGGCTGTATATTACCGCATGAATATTCACCCCGCAACCGGAGTAAAGATGAATTTCAAAGCGGCAATATTTGATATGGATGGCACGCTGCTGGAGAGCATGCACATCTGGACTGATCTGGCGCCGGCGTTCCTGAAAAAACACGGGATCACGCCGCCGCCGGGTTTTGTCATACACTCGTCAGTACCATCGGTGCGCGGCGCAGTGCGCGCCATGATCGAAGAATTTGATTTGCCGCTGGATGAAGAGTGCGAAGTGGAGGCGCTGTACGCTGAATTGGCAGAATTCTACGGCGGTAAAGTCGCCCTCAAACCGGGGATTACCCAAGTTTTGACCGCACTCCGCAACGCCGGACTTGCCGCCGGAGTTTTGACCGCCACGGAACCGTTTCTGGCGGAATTGGCACTTAAAAACAGCGGCTTGGCAGATTTTTTCACCGTGCCGTTGTTAAGCGGTGCTGAACATAATTTGTCCAAAAGTTCGCCATTGCCGTTTATGATGATGGCTGAAAAGCTGGGATATGCACCGCAGGAAACGATCGTTTTTGAAGATGCCCTTTATGCCGCCAGAACTGCCGCCAACGCCGGATTCGCCGTCGCCGCCGTGGCAGATACGTCCGAACCGAAACAAAACGAATTGGAAAAAATTGCCAACTGGTACTGCCGCAACTGGCATGATTTCCCGCTGAATATCTTTGACCGTTGAGAGATGACGGGGCGGAGAAATCAGTTTTCTGCAGGCGGAGTCATCAGATAGTGTTCAAAAAATGCGGCGGCAAGCGGGGCGCAGGTTCTGCCGCCGGATTGACCGTCTTCCACGGTGACACAGGCGGCGTAGCGGCGGTTTTCGCAGGTGACAAAGGCGATGAAGTGGGTGATGTTGCGTTTATTGGCGCCGTAACCGACTTCGGCAGTGCCGGTTTTGCCGTAAATATCCAGACCTTCGACCCGGGCGTTTTTGCCGGAGCCGCCGGGGGAATTGACGACCTGAAACATGCCGTTTTTGACGGTTTGCAGTTGTTGGGGGGTGACATCCAGATCGCTGACCGTCCGGATTTGCCGGGTGTAGACCGCCACGCCGCCGGCATCGACGATTTGGTTGACCAGATGCGGCTGGTAGATTTTTCCGCCGTTGGCAAATGCTCCGGCGATCAGTGCCAGCTGCAGCGGTGAAGCGGAAACGAAGCCCTGACCGATGGAGAGCAAAGCGGTGTCAAAGCTGTTCCACTTCGCTTTGAAGCGCCGTTTTTTCAGCTCTTTATCCGGGAAATCGCCTTTGGCATCGGGGATTTCCAAGCCGGTTTTCCGTCCGATACCGGCATTGCGCAGCATGGCAGTCAACGGCTCCATGCCGGTCGTCAGCGCATGGTGGATCATGTAGCTGTTGCAGGATTTTTTCAGTGCCAGTTCCATATCCACATCTGCCCCGGCGTACCGGTGGGCGGAACAGCGGATACTGGTATTGCCGATCGGGATCGAGCCTTCGCAGGGGTATTGCTCTTTGGGGTCGATACCGTGTTTCAAAAACGCCAGCGAAATCAGCGGCTTGAGGGTCGAACCCGGCGGATAAATCGCATTGAAAGCCCGGAACACCTGCGGCGAAGCGGGGTTGTTTTTCAATTCTTCGGCGTACGCTTTGGACAACACCGGATAGAAGCGGGAGAGATCCACGCCCGGCTGGGAAGCGGCGCAGATGATGTCGCCGTTGTCGGCGTCGATCACCACCATCGCCCCGGTGTAGCCGGAGAGCAGTTTTTCTGCCAGTTTCTGCGCCCGGAAATCGATGGTCAGATAAACATTATTGCCGTGCAGCGGTTCACTTTTGCCCAGCAGTTCCCGGTGGGCGTAGCCGAGGCTGTTGACCTGAATGATCGAGTGCCCCGGAAGCGCACGCAAGCCCAGATAATTGCCGCCGCCGGGATTGAGATCGCAGAATTTCTCCACTCCGCTGCGCCCTTCCAGATCGGGGATGTAATATTTGAATTTTTCCCGGTCATCAGCGGTGGACGGATCGGCATTGCGGGCGAAACCGATGATGCCGGCGGCACAGCTTTTTTCCGGACAGATGCGGATGTATGATTGCTGGATGTCCGCCCCCGGAATGGTACGCAGCGCTTCAAACGCCCGTGCTGTTTCCTGCGGCGTCAAATCCCGGAAAATCAGCATGGGGATACCGGGGTAGCGGTAAAGATGGTTGCGGATGGCTTGCAGATCCGGATAATCCTGCCGGTTGATGGCACGGCCGAGGGCAATGGCGTGTTGAGCCATGTATTCGCTGACCGGTTTTCTGCCCCGGTTGCGGCGCATTTCCGAGGGGTAGAATACCAGATCATTGGCGGTGCGGTTGCCGGCAAGCAGTACGCCGTCGGCGGTGTAGATCTCGCCGCGCCGCCCGGGATTGCGGACGTAACGGATGGATTGACCGGCGATCCGCCGGCGGTGTTCTTCGCCTTTGTGCAGCTGCAGGTAATAGAGTCGCAGCGCCAGGGCGGTAAAGGCGGTGAAAAACACGATACCGAGCAGAAATATCCTGATCCTGCCGTCATCAAAAATGCCGCCGTCGATGCCGTCACGGTAACGGGAATATTTATTCATCGTCTTCGCTCCGGTTACGGGTGGTGCCGCTGTTTTTCAAGCGGGGCAGATTGCATTTGAACGCCAGCGCATCGGCGGTCAACGTAAACAGCATCATAAATACTGCGGCAATAAAAACTTGAAAAATAAACACACTTGCCATATCCGGTCCGGGCTGCGGCGTGCGGAAAATCAGGCAAAGCAGGATATTGGTGACACTCATCATGGCCCCGATCGCAGCTCCGGCAGCCAGCGGCGCCAGCGGGATCTGCCGCCGGAAATACCGGATGATCTGCCATGCCGTCAATACGATCGCCGGATAAATCAGCAGTAACAGCATTATGTCCCGGCAATAGAGCGCATCGAGGATCAATCCGGCACATCCGGCACTGACCAGTCCGGCACTTTTGCGGTATGCGGCGGCGAAATATACTGCTCCGCACAACGGAAATCCCAGAGCCAAACCGAAATTTCCGGTCAGCAGTTCCAGCAGGATCAGCATGGCGGTAACAGAAGTGACCAGAAATATCCTCATCCGGCATCGTCTCCGGAATTTGAGGTGTCGATAACGGTGACGAAATGGAGCGATTCAAACCGTACCGCCGGAATCATTTCACAGCTGAAATCAGTTTCACCGAAACCGGTGCGGGGGGAACCGGAAAAGTACAATTCTCCGATTTTGATGCCGCCGGGGATCCCTTTTTCATATCCGGTGGTCATCACCGCCCCGCCGGAAAGGTAATCGTCCCGCAGCGGCAGCATCCCGATCTTTATCCGTCCGGCACCGGGGGCGGAAATGCTGCCGGTATTGGTGAATCCGACCATATTATTGACCCCGATTCTGCCGGAAATATGCAGTGAACTGTCCATCAGCGTAATGACTTTGGCACTGCGGGCGCTGCATTCTGAAACAATGCCGATCAGCAGCAGTCTGCCGTCCGGCGAAACATCCACGACCGCCGCCCCGGGTTTGATCCCGTGGCTGGCACCTTTGCCGATGGTGAAAAATTCCCGGTACCGCAACGGGTCACGCATGATGATCTCGGCGGCGATGAAGCGGTATTGCGGGCGCTGGTGCAGATAAAGCATCCGGCGGAGTTTGCGGTTTTCCGCCAGCAATTCTGCCGAAGCGCTGTTTTGCAGGGCAAGTTCCCGGTTGTCATTGGCAAGTTTTTCCACCATCCCGGCAAGTTCAGCGGAACTGCGGAGCAGCAAAGATTTGTCCCGGATGGTTCCGGTGCCGGAAGCAATTTTCAAATACGGATAAAAAAAGTTATCACCGCCCCGGGTCATCACATGGCGCAGTACCCGGAAACAGGCGGTGAGGACGATCAGCAGGATCAGCAGCGATATACCGGAGATCGCCAGGGTGCGGGGGGAGTATTTTCTCTTTTTGACGGAGTAGTGTTTCATAACTCCCTCAAACGCTCTTTAAGCAGCCGCTGGATATACTCCTCACCGTAAAGCGAACGCATCAATTCGATATTGAATTCATAAAAAAGCTGGGCATCCGGGCGGGTGATCATTTTTCCGGCCGCCAGATCGACGATCTGACTGCGGCGGCGGGGATCTTTTTCATAAGCCGCCAGATAACGCATCAGGGTACGGGGAGATAATTCAGTGAATTTTTTCTGTCCGAATTCCTCGGTGTACTCCGCCCCCATCAGCGAAACGATGTTGCGCGGCGGATGTTTCATGCCGAAAGAGATCAGGAAATCCTCGATCATCTCCGAGCATCTCTCCTCGTCAAAGACCGGATAACTGATTTTGCGCCCGCGGGAGAGGATACTGGGTGGAAATTCATAATTCGCCGCCAGTACCGGCATCACGTTTTCCGGCGGCGCAAACGCTCCGCCGACATTGGTGCGGAAACTGTACCAATTCACCTGATTCGGGTCAATATCGTCAAAAAACAGCACAAAACGGTGGTCACTGCGGGCGGCAAGGGCGGAAATCAGCTCATCCCAGCCGGATTCCAGCGCTTCGGGATCGGGCAGGATCAAAGTTATTTCCGGGTGCGCCAGTGCATGGGAAACGATCATGCTGGTTTTGCCGTAACCGGGCAGGCTGTTGACGATCAGCGGCAGATTGGTCGCACCGGCGGCGAAATTGCGGAAGTGTTCATCAAACGCCAGCCGCACGCCGGGAAAGCCGAAAAATTTGCGGATGTCTTTTTGCGAAGCCGGCTGCACCGCCTGAAATTTTCCTTTTTTCCAGGTGAAAATCTTTTTTACGGCAAACGGATCGTATCCGGCGACCAGTTTGCCCAGTTCCGCAATGGAACCGGTTTCCGGCAGCCGGTCAAAAATCTGCCGTGCCCGGGGCATGATCTGCTCCGGGAAACGGGCAGTTTCAGGTAAATGGCGCAACGTTTGCAGCAGCGTATTGCCGTGGCGGAGCAGAAATCCGGCGTCGGCAGAGATTTCACTTCCGCAGTAATCCATCGGCAGTACGCCGTGGTCAACACAGCTGTCAAACAATGCTCCAAGCAAACCGGCGGCACAGAAATCCGCATCGCCGAAACGGGCGAGCGCATTGAGCTGAAACGCCAGATCTGCCGGTTCAGCATTGAGCAATGCCTCGATATGGCACAACAGCGGATCTGCCGGCGGCAGGGGATGCCCGCCGCCGTCCGTCCGGTAAAAAAGCAGCCGGAACGCCGCAGATGATGGTTGTGCCTGCTGGTGCGGCATCGGAAATTACATCCTTTCCACTGCGGCTTTGGCGAAACCGGAGCAGCTCAATTCGGTGGCGTTTTCGGTCAGGCGTGCCAAATCGTAGGTCATCATGCGGTCGGCGATCGCACCGGCGATACCTTTGATCAGAATATCAGCGGCTTCGGTCCAGCCGAGGTGACGGAGCATCATTTCGCCGGAAAGCGCCAGACTGCAGGGGTTGACTTTATCCATGCCGGCGTATTTCGGCGCCGTGCCGTGGGTGGCTTCAAAGACCGCATGGCCGGTCATGTAGTTGATGTTGGCTCCCGGAGCGATACCGATACCGCCGACGCATGCCGCCAGCGCATCGGAAACGTAGTCGCCGTTCAGATTGAGCGTGGCGATGACATCGTATTCGTCCGGACGGGTCAGGATCTGCTGCAAAAATGCGTCGCAGATGCAGTCTTTGACCAGAATTTTACCTGCCGGAGCGACCCCGTCGCAGTCGGCATACGGCACAGCGACATCACCGTATTCACGGCGGACGAGATCGTAACCCCAGTTTTTGAAACCGCCTTCGGTGAATTTCATGATGTTGCCTTTGTGGACCAGAGTGACGTTGCGGCGTTTGTTGGCAATGGCGTAATCCATGGCGGCACGGATCAGCCGTTCGCTGCCCTCACGGGAGACCGGTTTGATACCGATGCTGGAAGTTTCGGGGAAGCGGATTTTGGAAACCTGCATTTCGTTGCGGAGGAAGTTGATGACTTTTTTGGCTTCATCGCTTTCTGCCATCCATTCGATACCGGCGTAGATGTCTTCGGTATTCTCACGGAATACGACCATATCGGTTTTTTCCGGAGCGCGGACGGGTGAAGGCACGCCGTTGAAGTAACGCACCGGACGGACGCAGGCATAGAGGTCGAGCTGCTGGCGCAAGGCGACGTTGAGCGAACGGAAACCGCCGCCGATGGGGGTGGTCAGAGGGCCTTTGATGGCGATCAGACAGCGGGAAATCTCCTCGACAGTTTCCTGCGGCAGCCAGATGGTCTCGTTGTAGACGGCGTTGGCTTTTTCACCGGCGTAGACCTCCTGCCAGGCGATGGCACGTTTGGAACCGTAGGCTTTGCGGATAGCGCTGTCCCACATAAAAATAGAGGCTTTCATGATGTCCGGACCGATACCGTCACCCTCGATGAAACTGATGATCGGATTATCCGGCACCTGCAATTTGCCGTTGCTGTTGCTGACGTATTCGCCCTGTGCGGGGCGCACGATTTTGGATGCGCTCATAATGATACTGCCTTTCTTTTGTGGCGGTTGGGTTTCCGGTAGGAAACGTTCAAATTATTACGAAAGTAATAATATAGCGCAGAAATCCACTTTTATCAAGCATTTCCGGCGGCGATATTGCGTAAATGAGCGATCTCGTCCGCCCAGCGGGATTCATCCGGAGTTTCCAGGATCAGCGGGATGCCGTCAAAACGGGGATCGGCGGCGATTTTTTCAAACGTTTTCCAGCCCAGCGTGCCGTCGCCCAGCGGAGCATGGCGGTCAAGTTTGCCGCCGGTGCCGCCTTTGCTGTCATTAAGGTGCATGCCCCGGAGCAGTTTCAAACCGATCAGCCGGTCAAATTCGGCGAAGCACGCTTCAAAACCCTCATCACTGCCCAGATCGTATCCGGCGGCGCAGGCGTGGCAGGTGTCCAGACAAACTCCGACTCTGCCGGGCATGGCGACGGCTTCCAGCATATCGGCAAGCTGGGCGAACGTATAGCCCAGATTACTGCCCTGACCGGCGGTGTTTTCAAAGACGGCACAAACGTCCGGCACGGTTTGCAGGGCGGTTTTGACACTGGCGGCGATGATTTGACAACCCTCGCTTTCACTGACCAGTTTCAAGTGACTGCCGGGGTGAAAATTGAGCATGGTCAGCCCCAGGGCCCGGCAGCGTTCCAGTTCGTCGATAAAGGCTTTCAAACTGTTTTCCCGCTTGACCGGATCAGGCTGACCGAGGTTGATGAGATAACTGTCGTGAGGCAGAATGGCTTCCGGCGCAAAGCCGCATTCCCGGCAATTATGCTGAAATGCACTGACCGTTTCAGCTGATAAAGGCGGGGCGTACCACTGCCGTTGATTTTTGGTAAAAAGGGCAAATCCGGCGGCGCCGATGGCGCGGGCGTTCAGCGGGGCATTGAAAACTCCCCCGGATGTACTGACGTGGGCTCCGATATATTTCATGGTCAAAATCTCCTGTTACACCGGAATAATATACTGCACCGGACGCTTTTTACAAGACGGTTTTCCGGCTTTGCCGCATAAAAAATATATCTCACGCTGCTGCAAAAAACAACCCCCGCCTGCGGTCAGTCCAGCAGTTGCCGGGCGCAACGCACCGCACTCATCGGGTCGCCGGCGTATGCGGCACCGATTTCGTCGGCGAATAATTGATCGACCACGGCACCGCCGACAATGAATTTCACGTCCATATTGCGCTGTTTTGCCAGAGCCACGGTTTCCCGCATGGCTCCCATCGTGGTGGTCATCAATGCCGACAGTCCGATCAATTTGACCTGATTTGCAGCGGCGTGATCGAGAATTACCTCCGGCGGCACATCTTTGCCGAGGTCAATGACGTCAAACCCGTAATTACGCATGACCACGGCGACGATATTTTTGCCGATGTCGTGGATATCGCCTTTGACGGTGGCAAGGATCATTTTCTGTTTTGTCCCGGCGGCAGTACCGCCGGAACAGAGCAGAGTTTCCAATACGGCGGTGCCGCTTTGCATGGCTTCAGCTCCGGCGATCAGCTGGGGCAGGAAAAATTCTTTGGCCTCGTATTTTCTGCCGACTTCGGTGATCGCCGGGATCAATACGTCATTGAGAATCGCTTCCGGAGCCATGCCGCTGTCCAGCAGCGCCCGGACTTTGCCGGGGACGGCATCTTTATCACCGAGCAGAACTGAAGCGGTCAAACTTTCCTGCGGAGATTTTTCTGCAGTGACGGCAGTTTTTTCCGGGAGAGTGCCGGCAAATTTGTCCAGAAACACCGCCATTTTGGGGTCAAGTCCCCGGAGTGCATTACCGGCAAGCGCCATTTCCATCAGCGTTCCGGAAAGCGGATTGGCGATGGCAAGATTCAACCCCCGCCCCATTGCCATGCCCAGAAATGTCTGATTGAGCAGCGCCCGGTTGGGCATCCCGAAACTGACGTTGCTCAAACCGCACACCGTGGGAATACCGCGCGCATGGCACATCGAAATAAATTCCAGCGCCGTATTGGCGGCATCGGGATCGGCGGAAACTGCCATAATGAGCGCATCCACACAGACGTCCTGTTCGGAATAACCGTATTTGCGGCATTCGGCGAGGATGGTTTCGGTGACCGCCATGCGTTCAGCGGCAGTGGCGGGGATGCCTTCATCGGTCAGGGGCAGTAAAATCAGCATCGCACCGTATTTGGCGGCGATGGGCAGAACGCCGGTCAGCCGCTTTTTTTCAGCGGAAATGGAGTTCAGCAGCGCTCTGCCCGGATAAAGCCGCAACGCCGCTTCGACGGTCGCCGCATCGGTGGAGTCGATACATAACGGAGCCGGAACTGTTTTCAGCAGCCGGGTCAGCGACCGGAGCATCATGGTTTTTTCGTCGATCCCGGCAAGTCCCATGTTGACATCCAGGATCGCGGCTCCGGCGGCACTCTGCTGCAATGCGAAATCCAGCACCATATCGGTTTTGCCCTCCCGCAATTCTGCCTGAAACGCCTTTTTGCCGGTGGGATTGATCCTTTCGCCGATGACGGTAAACGGCGCAGTGACCGTCACCGGGACAAATTTATTGACCGATGATACCAGCGGGACGGGAGTATTTCCGGGCGGTACCGCCAGAGTTTCTGCCGCCTCTGCCAGTTGTGCAATGTGTCCGGGAGTCGTCCCGCAGCAGCCGCCGAGGATCGACGCCCCGGCATCGGCAAGCACGGCGGCGTAACTGCCGAATTCAGCGGCATCCATCGGAAACACCGTTTTGCCGTTGCGGTCCAGATGCGGCAGACCGGCATTGGGTTTGGCGATCAGCGGAATTTTGGCATAGGGACGCAGTTGAGCAATGATCTGTGCCATTTCCTGCGGGCCGGAGGAGCAGTTGCAGCCGAAAGCATCAGCGCCGAGAGCCTGCAGGGCATTGAGCGCCGCCGCCGGATGCGCTCCGGTGAGCGATAAACCGTTGGGTTCAAAGGTCATCGTGACGATCACCGGCAGCTCCGGAGCCGCTTCACGCACCCCCAGCAGTGCCGCCCTTGCTTCCTGCAGATCCATCATCGTTTCAATGGCGATACCGTCTGCGCCGCCTGCGACCATCGCCTGCGCCGCTTCACGGAAAACGGCGACCGCTTCGTCAAACGGCAGTTCGCCAAACGGTTCCACAAATTTGCCGGTGGAGCTGATGTCGCCGAAAACCAGCGCATCCGGGGCGTTGGCTTTGGCGATTTTGACCAGTTCGCAAACAAGTTCATGCAATCTGCCGTCCAAACCGAATTCCGCCAGTTTGCAGCGGTTACCGCCGAATGTGGGGGCATAAACGATGTCACTGCCGGCATTTATATACGCCCGGTGGATGTCGCAGATCGCTTCGGGGTGTGCGGCGACCCAGAGTTCCGGGCAGACTCCGGCGGGCAATCCCCGTTTGACAAGTTCAGTTCCGGTGGCGCCGTCCAACAGCAATATTTTCCGGGCGGCAAGGTGGCGAAATTCACTTCTGGTCATGGTCAAAGTTCCTCTGTAACTCCCGCAAAAGCCGTCACGCTTTTTTCCGGGATCAAAAAATTATTGGTATTCAAGCTGATGCCGAGTTCATCCAGTTTGAGCCGGTCATAAAAATAGCGCTGTACGCTCAACGGCATGTCGCCGTACCCCGGCGAATAGCGCCGCACCGCCAATGTCCAGCCGTTCCGGCGCAATGTGGTCATACATTGTTTCTGAAGCATATCCATTGCCGCATCGGCACATTCACCGGCAACGGCATCATACACCGCCGCCAGAGCGACCCGTTCCTGCCGGTCACGGGCAGAAAGGACTTCGCTGCCGACGGTCACGGCGGCGCACCATATCCGCGTCGCTCCGGCACAACGGGCGGCAAAATCCCTGCCTGCAACGAAAAATCCATCGTCAAGCATCACACCGTCCGGTCTGACCTGCGCTGTTGCGACCAGCCATCTGCCGCAGGGACGGCACAATTCAAACGCCTGCAATGCCGTCCGGCGGTATTCCGCACGGATCTTTTCCGGCAGTACGGTTTTGGTGACATTGCCGCCGAGACGGTAAAAAATCTCTTTTTCCGGGAAAAGCACCGGCAGATGTTCGACAGTGCTGCGATCAGTCATCGTGCGTTTCTCCGTAAAGCAGCGCCACTTCCGCCGGGGTCAGTTCCCGGAATTTACCGCAGGGCAGCGCCCCCAGCGCCACGCCGCCGATCTCCATACGCACCAGACGGGTGACGGTGGTGCCGCAGGCGGCGACCAGCCGGCGGATCTCCCGTTTTTTACCCTCATTGAGAATAAATTCATACTTGCCGGGAGCCAATTCCCGCACCGCTTTGACCTGCAGAAATTCGCCGTCATCCCGGATCCCGTCCCGGATGCGCTGCAGATCACCGGCACTCAAACTTTTGGCAGTGGCAACCTGATAGCGCTTCAAAACTTCGTAGCGCGGATGCGCCAGAAAATTGATAAATCCGCCGTCATCAGAAAAAATTATCGCCCCTTCACTGTCTTTGTCCAACCGTCCGGCAGAAACCAGTTTCGCCCCCGGAATGTCGATCAGATCCACCGCCAGCAATCTGGCGTGACGGTCACTGTTGCTGCACACATAGCCCCGGGGTTTATGCAGCAGGACATAATGGCGCTGTCCCGGCGGCGTGAGCGTGTTACCGTCCAATGCCACCGGTTCAGAGCCGTCAACTCTCCGGGCAGGATTGATTTCGACCGCACCGGCAACGGTCACATGACCGCTGCGGATGAGCCGTTCAGCTTCCCGCCGGGATGCCGCACCGCAGAATGAGAGATATTTGACTAAATTCATCATAATTATATAAAATAGTACCAAAATCTTCTCCGTGCAAGGTTGAAAGAGCTACTTTTGATGTGTATATTACCCTAAATACATTATTTTTCGTTATTTCAGGATTTTTATGGACGGCAAACTTTATCTGGTCAGCACCCCGATCGGCAATCTGGAGGACATCACTCTGCGCGCCCTCAATGTGCTTAAATCGGTCGATCTCGTCGCCGCTGAAGATACCCGTCATACCCGCCAGCTGCTCAGCCACTACGATATCCATGTCAAACTGGACAGCTGTCACGCATTCAACGAACACTCCAAAGTTTCCGGACTGATCGACTTTGTCCGTTCCGGCGGCAGTGTGGCGCTGGTTTCCGATGCGGGGACGCCCTCGATCGCCGATCCCGGATTTCTGCTGGTGCGTTCGGCACTGGAAGCGGGGATCGAACCGGTGGTCATCCCCGGCGTATCGGCACTGACTTTCGCCGCTACGGCATCGGGACTGCCGATGGATAAATTTGCCTTCTGGGGCTTTGCTCCGGTCAAACCGGGCAAGCGGGGCAAGTTTTTCGCCCGGATATTGAGTGACGACCGCACCGGATTTTTCTTTGAATCCCCCTACCGCATCGCCCGGACTCTGGGCGAACTGGCAGCACTGGCGCCGGAAGCAAAAATCGCCGTGATCCGGGAAGCTACCAAACTTCATGAGGAGATCCTGCGCGGTTCAGCGGCGGAACTTGCCGCATTGAAACGGGATTGGAAAGGCGAATTCGTCGTCGGAGTCTTTCCCGGCGGCAGTGCCGCTGACGTCGATGCTGAAATTGATTCTTGAACATAAACCATTAACATATAAAAAGGAATTTTATCATGGCAAAAGCTGAAATCACCTGGAGTTTGATGCACCCCACCCCGTTGGATGTGGAGTACATGAAACAAGTCGTCGCCAAAGCCGCAGAATACCGTGTGGACAGTTTTGAGATCTGCGCCGACTGCCACACCAACCTCGGCGGTATGGACGGTCTTGCGGATTATGCGGAATACCCGGAAACCCACAAACGCCTCGATCTCGCCGGCGTGCAGGCCAACCGGGAAAAACTCGGTGCCATCCTCGATCTCGCCCACAGCATCAATAAACCGGTCGTCTACTGGCACCGGGAAGCTATGGTGCCGGACGGTCTGCTCATCGACCGCCCCGATCTGCTGGATGCCAACGGCGAATTCGACCTGTTCGGCAAAGCCTATGAAGAGCTGCTCCGCTACAAAATCGATGCCACATTCAAAGCCATGCCCAAACTCGACGGTCTGGTGCTGACGCTGACTGAAGCGAGCTATTCGGTCATCCACAACTCCAATACCGAAAAATTCCCGCCGCAGAAAGTCGTCGCTCACATTGTCCGCATTTTTGCTGAAGAACTCAAAGCCCGCGGCAAACGGCTCATCCTCCGTTCTTTCGGCTCCATCGCCAAAGACTACGAAGACATCCTCGCCGGTGCGGCGGACGTCGTCAAAGAATTCGGTTTTGAGATCGAAACCAAAATCACGCCGTATGACTTCGATCCGTTCCTGCCGACCAACCCGTTTTTGAAAAAACTTCCGGGAGCCACTCTGGGCGCAGAGTGCGACTGTCTGGGCGAATTCCTCGGCGCCGGTGTCCTGCCCGCCGAAAACGTCGAAAATATCGTCAAATACGTCCGTGACGGGCAAGCCGCCGGTGTCGACCGCTACACCATCCGTCTCGACCGGGTCGGCAACCATATTTTTGACACCTACATGATCAACCTCTACGCTTACGAGCGTGCCATCGACGATCCCACCGTCACCGCCGAACAGATCCGCCGGGAATGGCTGGAAAAACACGCTCCGGCATCCGCCCGTGAAGCATTCCACACCCTCGGTCTGGACGGTTTTGAAATGGTCAAAAAGACCAACTTCGTCGCCGGCAACGTTACGTTTCACCAGTTCCCCAGCCAGCCGATGACCAAATACCTCAAAGCCGGTTTCATCTTTGCCGCTTTCAAAAACGGCGTTGACCTGCACAACGGCGAAGGCGTCTGGTCGATCCTCTATCAGAATAAAACCCCCGGCCGTGATGCCATCATCCGGGAAAAAGAGGAAGCCGTCGCCATCGTCGAACGCAGTATCGCTCTGCTCGATTCCCTCCCGGTCGAACCCGGCTGGGAAGCTGAATACCGCTGGCGCAAACAGCTCTGGTCAAACGCCCGGATCGCCGCTAATGCTTTCCTCTGGCTCTGCCGGATCACCTGTGCCTATTTCGACGATATCGAAGCCGGTGATGCCAACGGCACCCGCATCCGTGCCGCCGTTGCCGCCGGTCAGAAAGCCCTCTGCGACCTCGCCGGTTATGATATGAGCAAAATGGAGATCAAACCCGCCCGTTTCGTCAACGGTCTGGACATCCATCTGTTCCGGGTGGCTTCGGATATGGGCACGATCTACCTCAAACCGTTCTATGCGATTTTCAATATTCTGCTGGAAGAGTTCCTGATCGAAACCGCCATGCGTAAAAAATATGCCGCCGGTGCGCTGGACTGCATCATCTGCGGTGCCGCAACTGACGAATGGCGCATCGCCCGCTACATGCACGCCAGCCACGTCAGCATCAATAACGGTGAATTTTTCCGCTTCGCCGGCAACACGGTCTTTCCCAACGGTTATATCGAAATGGAACTCGACCGCCCCGCCGACGGCAAACTGGTCATCTACGGTGACACCACTGAAACTGCCGACTTCCGTATCGAAATCGACGGCTCCGCCCCGGCTGATGCCGCATTCGATAAATCCGGCGTCGCCGCATTTGATCTCGCTCCGGGCAACGCTCCGGTCAAAGTCCGTCTGACCAAAGCCCCCGGCGCTTTCTATCCGCGTTTCAACGCAGTGACGACCGTCAACCGGTAAGTTATTTCTGCACCTCACGGGACTGTTGCCAAAGCGACAGTCCCGTTTTTTGCCGGCGTGTTTTGGAGTGGATACCGGGGGCAGAGAAACCCACGCCGGTTGGCATGTCAAAAAAGGAGAAACTGTCAGCAAAAGCGTTTCAGCATGGCTTCGGCGCAGCGGATGCCGTCACAGGCGGCGGAGATGATTCCGCCGGCGGCGCCGCAGCCTTCACCGGCGGGATAGAGGGCAGCGATGGAGCTTTCGAGGGTCTCCCGGTTGCGGAGCAGGCGCACCGGGGCGGAAACACAGCTCTCGATGCCGATGAATTTTCCCTGTTTGATCCAGCCGGGGATGCGGTGGTCGAAGTCCCGCAGAGCTGACTCCAGGGCGTTGAAAAGTTCAGACGGGACAGCTTCGTCGATTCTGCCGGGGGTGATGCCGGTTGCGGCGGAAGTTTTCCGGTTTTTCAGCGTCAGCTCCCGGCGGAGAAATCCGGCGGCATCCTGGGCGGGCAGGGTATAATCGCCGCCGCCGAGTTGGAAACAGGCGGTTTCCAGTTGGTCGATCAACTCAAAAACATTGTCGGCACTGCCAAGTTCGCCGGGGGCAAAAGTGGAAATAAGACAGCTGTTGGCGAATTCCCCGGCACGGGCAAAGAGGCTCATGCCGTTGGAAATACTGTGGTTGCGCCATGCGGTGGCGTTGACGACTTCGCCGCCGGGACACATGCAGAAAGAGGCGGTATGGCGGGGATATTTCCGGGAGACCAGATGATATTCCGCCGCTCCGAGAGCTGCCGGGCGGGAGATATGATACATACTGCGGTCGATGAGGTGCTGCGGGTGTTCGATGCGGCATCCGATTTGAAACGGTTTGAGTTCCCAGTCGGCTTGCTGCATCAGTTGGCGGAGCAGGTTTCTGCCGCCGAGTCCGGGAGCGAGCAGGAGCGAGGGGGCTTCCAGAAAATCCCCCGAAGCGGTGTGGACACCGTGAAATCTGCCGTTTTTGACCTTGATGCCGGTGACTTCGGTATGAAAGAGAAATTTGCCGCCGAGGTTTTCGATCTCCCGGCGCAGGTTTGCCGCGGTGAGCTGCAGATAGTCACTGCCGACGTGAGCGCGGGTTTTCCAGATGATTTCCGGCGGGGCGCCGCACTCCACCAGTTTGTGCCGCACCCAACCGGCACGGCGGTCTTTGGTGCCGGTGTAAAGTTTGCCGTCGGAAAAAGTCCCGGCACCGCCTTCGCCGATGAGCAGATTGCTCTCCTCGTCCAGCTGCCGGGTACGGATGAAGTTCCGGTAATCCTCCGCCCGCTGTCCGACCGGGGCGCCCCGGTCGATGATGACCGGACGGCAGCCGGCTTTTGCCAATACCCACGCCCCGAAAATCCCTGCCGGGCCGGTGCCGATGACCAGCGGGGAATCCAGTTTAACGGCGGCGGGGATTTCCGGCATTTGCGGGGTGAAAGCGGCGAATTCCTCCGGCGGTGAAGCGGGGATCCCGGCAACATCGGCTTGGATGGTCAACAACAGTTTCGGAGTGCCGCGCCGGGAGTCGGTGGCAGCTGCAAGCACTTCTGCCGCCGTGACCGCAGCGGGGGCGACTCCCAGTTTTTTTGCGGCGAATTCTGCCAGATGTTCCGTCCAGTCCGGCGGCAGTTTCACTGCATCCAGCACGATATCTTTTATCAATGTACTCATCGTCAGCCCCGGGGATGGAATTTGTGATGGATGGCGGCGATGCGCCCCCGGTCGACATGGGTGTATAATTCCGTGGTGCCGATGTCGGCATGGCCGAGCATCTCCTGGATCGCCCGCAAATCGGCACCGTTGGCAAGCAGGTGGCTGGCAAAGCTGTGGCGCAGGGTGTGGGGATGGATGTTTTTTTCGATCCCCGCCTGCAAGGCGGCGGATTTTATGATCGCCCAGATGCGTTCCCGGTCAAGTTTTCTGCCCCGGCGGGAGACAAATAAATACGGTGACAGCGGAATGGCTTCAGTAAGCTCGATCCTCGCCCCGGTCAGGTAGTTATGCAGTTGTTTCATCACCTGCGGTGCGGCGGGGACGATGCGCTCTTTGGAGCCTTTGCCGTGGACACGCAGCAGGAGGTTTTCAAAATCGACATCAGCGACTTTCAGTGAAGTCAGTTCTGACACCCGCAGTCCCGAAGCATAAAGCAGATGCAGGATCGCCCGGTTGCGGATATCCAGCGCTTCGCCGCGGGCAGGGAACACCGCCAGCAGGGCATCGACTTCATCGACAGACAGGTAGTCCGGCAGTATCCGCCACAATTTCGGGGAGTCCATCAGTACGGTCGGGTCAGCGGGGATGAGCTTTTCCATCGTCAGATAGCGGAAAAACATCCGTGCCGCCGTCAGGTGGCGGGCGATGGAGGAGGTTTCCATGCCCCGGTCACGCAGAAAATCCAGAAAATCCAGCAGTTTTTCCCGGTCGCACTGCCGCCACGAAGCTGCTCCGGCATCCGTCAGAAAATCTTCCAGCGCCAGCAGGTCACCGGCATACGCTTTGACCGTATTCCGGCTCAAACTGCGTTCGACGGTCAGGTGCTGGACAAAATACCGCAGATATGGTTCCATGCTCAATCCAGTTTCAAGCCGTCCAGAGCGCTCCACGGCGAAACTTTTTCAGCCGCTTCGGCGGTGTTGCAGGAGCAGTGCTGCCGGTTGCGGTCAACGCCGCAGACCGGACACAAACCCTGACATTCCGGGTCACAGAGAGGATTCATCGGCAGTTCCAGCAGTAATTCGGCACGGATGTCGTCGGCGGTGTCGAGTTCCTCCTGATTTTCCTCCAGCTCAAAAAAGATATGCAGATCCGGGGCTTCCAGCAGGAAGTCGAATTCTTTCAGACATTTGCCGCAGACGGTGTGCATCAGACAGGAGCAGCTGCCGGAAACCAGTACGCCGCCGGAAACCAGCTGGGCGGTCAGGTCATAGCTGACATCCCCGGCAGGGGCAAAAGTGTCCGCGGCATCAAGATCGAGAAATGCGGCATCTGCTTCGCCCCGGCGGGTGACCGGAGCTTTTTCCAGAGCCGAAACGGAAAACTTGAACATCTCAAACCTCCGGCAGATTCTGACTGTCTGCCACATAATTGGAAAACTTCTCCGCTACTGCCATGACTGTGGCGACTTCGGAATCATCGAGAGTTTCCAGAAAGTTTGCCACCAGCAGGTGCAGATTTTTTTCACATTTATCAAAACGTTCCCGCAGCGAGTCGCCCACCTGCAGCAGCACGGCACGGCGGTCGGCGGGGTCACTCTGGCGCAGAATGGCGCCTTTACGCACGAGGGTATCGACCATTTCGCTGGCGGCGGCGGGGGTGACATTGAGTTTTTCCGCCAGCATTTTCAACTGCACGCCTGCCGGATACTCCTGGGTCAAATGCTGCACCGCCCGGATGGTGCGCATCTGGTTGAGCGTGTAGCGGAACAGCTCCGCCGGCACCTGTTTGGCGCAGAATTCGTTGACGCGGGTCTCGACATTGCTTATCTCACGACACAGAATTTCAGCTTTTTTAATCAATTTCTTGCCCCCGTTGTGTGATCTTATTTTTTTGTCCGGTCATACAATATCACCGGCACGGAGTTTTTTCAAGCATTTTATTTGACAAAAGCGCTTATGTGTGCTATATTAAGCGCATTGAAAACAGTTTTTTATGGATCTTGGGTCCGGATGAAGTTCCGGATCCCGGTGGAAAGTTATCCGCCGGACCACAAGGATTCCGCCGGTACAGATCGCCGGGCAGGTGCTGAAGTCAGTGCGTGCTGCGGCAGAACGGGCGAGCAGGGGGCAAAGCCTGTTCCATGTGCCGGTGCCGACCCGGTGGTTTGACGGTTGACACAACAGTATAAGCCAAACGAAAAGGGTGTAAAAATGGCACTGGCAGAATCAACTCACATTTGTGTGTACTCCGGTTGCGGCAATCCGCAGCTCTCCCAAAACATCGCAAATTATCTCGGTACCGGTCTCGGCAAAGTCCATATCACCCATTTCCCCGATAGCGAAATTTTTGTCCAGTTCGAGGAAAACGTCCGCCGTGCCGATGCGTTTCTGATCCAGCCGACCTGTACTCCGGCGAACGAAAACCTGATGGAACTGCTCATTATGATCGATGCCGCCCGCCGTGCTTCGGCTGCCCGCATCACCGCCGTGCTGCCCTACTTCGGCTATGCCCGTCAGGACCGCAAAGATAAACCCCGGGTCCCCATCACCGCCAAACTGGTCGCCAATCTGCTGACCAGCGCCGGTGCCGACCGGATTTTGACCGTCGATCTTCACGCCCAGCAGATCCAGGGCTTCTTTGATATCCCGGTGGATCATCTCTATGCCCGCCCGGTGCTGGTGCCGTATCTGAAAGAACTTATCGGTGATGACGGCGTGGTCGTCGCTCCGGATTCAGGCAGTACCAAAATGGCAATGGCTTACGGCGATATGCTCAATGCCGGTTTTGCCGTGGTCACCAAACGGCGCATCAACGCCACGACCGTGGCTTCCAGCCATCTGGTCGGCGATGTGAAAGACCGGGTCTGCGTCATCACTGACGACATGACCAGTACCGCCGGTACGCTCTGCGCCGCCGCCAAAATTCTGAAAGCCCACGGCGCTGCCAAAGTTTATGCCGCAGTTTCCCACTGCCTGCTCAGCGATATCGGCAGAGAGAAATTGCTCGCCACTCCGGAAATCGAACAGCTGGTCACTACCGATGCTGTCCCCGGAATCGATACTCTCAATGGCAAAATCAAAGTCATCAGCATCGCCCCGCTGCTCGGTGAAGCGATCCGCCGCATCCATGAAGGTAAATCGGTCTCTCCGCTGTTCTACACCGGACATTGATCGCAGTAACATATATTAATAACAACAACAAATTCTCCAAAATAAAGCGAAAGGAAATCCATGAGCAAAGCAGAGAATGTGATCGCGGCACAGCCGCGGAACGAGTTCGGAGATAACGCCTCGCGCCGTCTCCGCAAGTCCGGATTCATCCCGGCTGTCATTTACAGCCGCGGTCAGGAATCCGTTGCCGTAACGCTGAAAACCGAGGAGTGGCAGGTCGCCCACGCCAAAGGTGCCAGTCTCTATGTCATCGCTCTCGAAGGCAAAGAGATCCCGGTCATCGTCAAGGAAGTTCAGTTCAACCACCTCAAAAACTACGTCTATCACGTCGATTTCCAGGCTGTCGATATGACCGCTGAGATCCATGCGTCTGTGGCGCTGCATGCGTTTGGCGATTGCTACGGTGCTTCCCACGGCGGCGTGCTGGAACAGGAGATCCATGAACTGCCGGTTTCCTGCCGTCCGGATGCTCTGCCCGACATGATCAAAGTCGATGTCACCAAACTGCAGGTCGGTGAAATCCTGACCGTCGGTCAGCTCGTCCTGCCCGAAGGTGTCAAAGTCCGCGGTCTTGCCGATGAGGACATCGTTTTCCACGTGGTTCTGCCGACGCAGGACGTCGCCGCCGCTGAAGGTGAAGGTTCTGCTGAACCCGAAGCCATCAATGAGAAAAAAGCAGAGGCCCGTGCCGCTGAAAAGGCGAAAAAGTAATTTCTCCTGCCGGGATGTTCTGATCCCGGTCAGAGATGGGTTGTTTGAAAAAAGGTTGATTCCAAAATGGCATTTGGTTCCGGCAGCGTGAAATTGATCGTCGGTCTGGGTAATCCCGGAGCGGAGTATGCCGCCAGCCGCCATAATGCCGGATTCATGGTCATCGAAAAACTTCTGGCAGGATTTCCTGCCGGCAGATTTACCGAGACATTCACTGCGGAAAGCCGGGTCTTTACCGGCAAGTACCGGGGCAGAAACCTCGTGCTGCAAATGCCGCAGACGTACATGAATTTAAGTGGAAATGCGGTGGCTCCTCTGAGCCGCCGGCTGGAGATAGCTCCGGAAGAGATCCTCGTCATTTCCGATGATCTGGATCTGGAAACCGGCAGACTCCGGCTGCGCCGCAACGGTTCCGACGGCGGTCACAACGGGTTGAAATCCATCATTGCCGATCTCGGCAGTGCCAATTTTCAACGGTTGCGTATCGGTATCGGACGGCCGGATGGCGGCAAGACCGCTGATTATGTGCTTTCCGGTTTCACCGGGGAGGAGGAACAACTTTTCAATCATGCCATTGACCGGGCTGCTGCAGCGGTAAATATGATCCTCAGCAGCGGAATGACCGCGGCAATGAATAAATTCAATGCCGCCGTCCCGGAAACGGAAACGAAATAAAATAAAAGCCATTCAAAGAAAAGAGGTTTATTTTGAAAAAATACGAATCTGTCTTCATTCTGGACATCCGTAAAACGGATGACAACGGTGCGGC
The DNA here is from genome assembly GCA_015061865.1 of Lentisphaerota bacterium. Lineage (GTDB taxonomy): Bacteria > Verrucomicrobiota > Lentisphaeria > Victivallales > Victivallaceae > UBA1784. Next base: position 924 of record SUVU01000010.1, on the reverse strand, counting down.
TTTCTGCAACGGTTTCGCAGAATTGATCAAGTCGCTCGGCGGCGAAGTCGAGAAAACCGTTGAAATGGGTCGCAAACAGTTCACCTACGAGATCGATAAACGCCGTGCCGGTCTGTATTTCGATTTTATTTTCACGCTGGATCCGGCGAAATTGACCGCCATCCGCGAGAGATACAAACTCGATCAGCAGATCCTGCGCAGCATGACGCTGATCTACGATCGTCCGGAAGGTGCTGACAACGCCGAACCCCTCCGGTTCGAGTAAGTTGCAAGGCATATTGACAACTGCTGATATAACATTGGAGAGTCAAATATGGCATCGCTGAACAAAGTTTTTCTGTTGGGAAATCTGACCCGGGATCCCGATTTGCGCGGATTTCCCAACGGTCAGAGCGTGTGCGATCTGCGGCTTGCAGTCAGCCGCCGTTTCACCAGTAACGGTCAGGAGCAGGAGGAAACCTGTTTCGTGGACGTGACGGTGTGGGGCAAAGCTGCCAATAACTGCCGTCAGTACCTCTCCAAAGGTTCCCAGGTCATGGTCGAGGGGCGTTTGCAGCTTGATACCTGGGAAGACCGCAATGGCGGTGGACAGCGTTCCCGTTTGCGGGTGGTTTCAGAGAATATCCAGTTTATGAGCCGCCGCCGTGATGATAACGGCGCTGCTCCGGCTGCACCGGCGTACAATAATCAGGGTAACTTCCAGAGTGGAAACTCCTACAATGGCGGTTATCAGCAGTCCGGCGGCTATCAGCAGCCCGGCAATTATCAGGACAACTCTTATCAGAGTGCCCCGATGCCGCAGTCTGCGCCGCCGCGTCGTCCGATGGATGCGCCGCCGATGCCGGATCCCGGTTTCGGTGGAGATAATAACAGCGCTCCGGAAGATGATATTCCGTTCTGAAACAAGTTGAGATCGGAAGAGCA
>SUVU01000115.1 GCA_015061865.1 Lentisphaerota bacterium | reverse complement strand
CGATCTTGATTTTGTGTTTGGGCAGCGGCAGCAGCCGGAGAGTGGCACGGGTCACGATCGCCAGTGTGCCTTCAGAACCGGCAATGAGGTCTTTAAGGCTGTAACCGGAGCTGTTTTTGGCGACCTGCCCGCCCAATTCCATGATTTCGCCGTTGGGCAGGACGACTTCCAGCGCCCGGATGTAATCTCTGGTCACGCCGTATTTCACTGCCCGCATCCCGCCGGCATTGGTACTGATATTGCCGCCGATGGTGGCGGTTTTTTCGCCGGGGTCGGGAGGATAAAAAAGTCCGTGTTCCTCCACAAATTTGCCGACTTCCATCAGCAATACCCCCGGTTCCAGCGTCAGCGTCATGTTTTCCTCGTCCAGTTCCAGAAAACGGTTCATGCCGGACAGATCGAGCAGGATGCCGCCGCAGATCGCCACTGAACCGCCGACCAGACCGGTGCCGGAACCGCGCGGAGTGACGGGGATATTGTGTGCCGCAGCGTACTTCATCACGGCGGCAACTTCAGCTGTGGAGAGGGCTTTGACCAGACAATCCGGACGGCTGTGGGTGCCGGATAATTCATCGTGGCAGAAGTCTTCGCCGATCTCGTCACGGGCAATGACTCTTGTTTCGCCGCAGATGCTGCGCAACGCCGTCAGGTCTTCAGCGGTAAAAGTTTTATAGGGTGCAGCCATGGTCACGCCTCCTGTTTGATCCGGTCGATAAGACCGGGGATGATAGTGTAAAGATCGCCGCAGAGTCCGATATGGGCGACTTTGAAAATCTGTGCCTCCGGATCGCTGTTGACGGCGATGATGGTTTCGGCGCCATTCATGCCGGCGACAAACTGGATCGCTCCGGAAACTCCGCAAGTGATGATAAGTTTGGGTTTGACCGTTCTGCCGCTTAACCCGATCTGTTTTTTGGCATCGACCCAGCCGGCTTCGACCAGCGCCCGGGTGGAGGCGAGTTTGCCGTTGAGCAGCGAGGCAAGTTCCTCCAGCATGGCGAGGTCTTCGGCTTTGCGGACACCGCGTCCGGCGACGACGAGGACTTCAGCATCCTCAATGCCGACCTCCCGGCTTTTTTCTTTCATAGCGGTAATGGTGATTTTGGAAAGCAGTTTTTCCGGCGGCAAAGTGCAGTTTGAAATCGTGCCGTGCGGGGCGGATTTTGCCGGGATCGGAAAAATTTTATACCGGACGGTGGCAAATTGCGGGCGGTGTCCGGGGGTGTTGATGTGCGCCATGATATTGCCGCCGTAAGCCGGACGGATCTGGTCAAGATCGCTGTTTTCAGAAATATCCAGCACCGTGCAGTCTGCCGTCAGACCGGTGCGGCACCGGGCGGCGGCACGGGGGGCGAGCGAACGTCCGGTCTGGGTGCCGCCGACCAGTACGACCGAGGGTTTCTCACGGGTGATGAAGTCCTCCAATACTGCCGTATACGGTTCAATGCGGAATTGCTCCAGTTCCGGTTGATCGTAGACAAAAACTTTGTCCGCATCGTATTCGAGGATTTGCTGTGCCTGACCGGTGATATGGTGACCGATGACCAGACAATAGACCGGGAAATCGACTTTCTGCGCCAGCTGGCGGGCTTTGCCGAGCAATTCAAACGTGACCGGGTGGATATTGCCCTCCTCGATCTCGGCGACGACGGCGATGCCGCGCCACAGTGATTTATCCACTCCGGCGGTGCGGCGGTCGTCGATGAATTCAAAAATATCGCCATATTTTTTGACACAGAGGCGGCACATCCGGCATCCGGCGTTGATGGCAAGTTCATTGCCGGCAAGTTCGATGGCGTTGAAAGGACAAACGGCGCACAATGACGCTTTGTCCACGGCTTTTTCCTGATGGATTTTGATATACGGCATGGCGGTCACCTCAACTGCTGCAAAAATTTATGATCTTTCAGATAGTCAAAAAGTTTTTCGCCCAAAACTTTTCCGGAGTCGTGCCACAACTGGTGATCGCTGCCGGTTTCCGGCGGAAAAATCCGTTTGACCTGCGTCGGGGAGCCGTTGAGACCGTAATGCGCCGGGTCTTGGTCGGGCATGTCATCCAGAGTAAGGACGGTGATTTGCCGGTCACAAGTGGCAAGTTTGCGTTTGTAGGAGGGCAGCCGGGGTTCAAAGATCCCTTTTTCCACCGTGATCAGGCAGGGAAACTGGATTTCCGCCGTGCCGATGTGCAGCGGCAGATCCAGTTCGGCGGTGATCCCGGCGGCGGTGACGTCAACCAGTTTGCTGACACAAGTGACATGGGGGATGTCGAGAAATTCCGCCAGTTCCGCACCGACCTGGGCAGTGTCCCCGTCCGTGGTCTGTTTGCCGCAGATGATAAGATCGAAATTCCCGGCGGCACGGATGCCCTGCGCCAGCGTGTACGAGGTCGCCAGCACATCTGCTCCGCCGAAGCGGCGGTCAGAGAGCAGAAATCCGTGGTCAACCCCCATCATAAATGCCTCCCGGATGACCTCCTGCGCCTGGGGCGGGCCCATGGTGATAACGGTGATTTCAGCGCCGTGTGACTCTTTGATCCGGAGTGCAGTCTCAAGTGCGTAGAGATCGTAGGGATTCATTTTGGAATCCACGCCGTCACGCTTCAGAACTCCGGTTGCCGGATCGATTTCGACTTGAGTCGTTCCCGGCACCTGTTTGATACATACAACGATATTCATAGTTTGAGTCCTTATGCTCATTTGCTTGCGGTGATAACGGATACGCCGTCGGGGATCACGGCGACTTTTGCCGCTTTGCCGGTGATGGCAAAGGCTTTTTGCAGGGCTTCGTCGAGGGATGAAGCCGTGTGCAAATGCATACTCTGCAGCAGCGCATGATCGCAGTCGGTGGTGACCATGATCACGGTGAATCTGTCAAGGATGCGGCACAATATCTGATATTCCCATTGATCGGGAACTGTCCGGTCGCGGGGAACTCCGGCGACTTGTTTCAACAGTGCTCCGGGTGAAGCGGCTCCGGCGAGGTTTTTGCAGAAAGATTCGCCGCCGTGACCGTCGGCACAGCTGGCAGCCATGATGATAACGCCGTTGGCTTTGCAGACGGTTTCGCCGGCGGTCATGCCTTTGACGGATTGGTAGACATTCTGATCCAGCGGATAGCCGCCGTTGCCGGTGATGACGATATCCGCCGGCGGCACGGCGACCTGACAGACACTGCGCAGAAATTCACATCCCTGCAAATGCGCCTGTTCCCGGTCACCGGCAAATGCCCGGACGATCTGCTTGCCGCTGTTGATGACCACATTGACGATGAAAGCCAGATTTGCCTGTTCCGCCGCATAAAGCATATCCCGGTGGATGGGGTTGTTTTCCAGGATCCCGGTGCGGGAACAGGGGTGCTGAATGAATTCTGAACAGTGGTTCGCCAGCACGGTCGTCCGGGAAGCCACGCCGGGCAGGACGCTTTTTCTGCCGCCGGAAAACCCGGCGAAAAAGTGCGGTTCGATAAATCCTTCAGCGACGAGCAATTCTGTTTCCAGCGCCAGTTTGTTGAGGATCAGTCTGCCGCCGGACGGCAGGGTGCCTGCTGCGCGGAGCATGGATTCGTCGCCGGAATCATGGACGGCGATTTTTTCGTTGCGGACGATGGTTTCACCGAGTTTGGCGATCAATTCGGCTTCGGTGGTCGCCCGGTGAAATCCGGTTGCCACCAGGATCGTGATGTCGATATCCGGCGCATGACGGCGCAGCCGTTCGAGGATTTGCGGCATGATGATTCTGCTCGGCACCGGACGGGTGTGATCGCTGGTGATGATGACGGCATTTTTTTTGCCCCGAGCCAGTTCTTCCAACGGCAGTGAAGCTATCGGCTCATCCAGAGCGCGGCAGACTTCGGCGGCGCCGTCAGGTGCGGCATCGGGCAGATTGGAAGTGTAGCAGCCGATAAAATTTTCCTCCGGAATATCGGCGGTCAAGTATGAGTGTCCGTACGGTACAGTTATTTCCGGCATATAAAACCCCTCCTGATTGAATGTCGTTCAATATAAGATATTGTCTGCACCGGTGATTTACAAGCCGTTTGCCGGAAAATTTCTGACAAAAGCTGCCGCACTGATTGTATTTTCTGCTCCGGTAATGTATTTTAATGAAAGGTTGGTATCAATCAACACAACAGTAAATAAAAGGTAATGTCCCAAATTTTGTGAAACATACATACAAAACGATTTGATTGCACCGGTGGATTTTATCACATGGAACAATAATAAATAAAATAATGCACCATAACCATACACCTGAAAAATTGAAACTCTGCATCATCGGCAGCCGCGGGCATACCGGGTATGTGTTCAATTCGCTTGCCGGAATGCCGGAAGTGGAGCTGACGGCAGTTTCCGGCGGCGGTGATGATCCGGGCAAACTGGTTGAGCTTGCCGGTCAAAACGGCTTCGCTCCGGCGGTATATGACCAGTGGCAGCAGATGCTTGACGAAATCAAGCCTGATCTGCTCGCCGTGGCGGGGCCGTTTGAACTGCATGCGGCGATGACCGTCTATGCTCTGCGGCGGAATATCCATGTTTTCTGTGAAAAACCGGTCGCCCTCACCATGAGCGATTGGGAAAAAGTCCGGGACACTGCCGCCGGAAGTACGGCATTGCTGATGTCCATGACCGGGTTGCGTTATGCGGCGCCGTTTCAGCATGCACTGCATCTGGTGCGCTCCGGGGCGGTGGGCAAAATCAAACTTATCCGGGCGCAGAAGTCCTACAAACTGGGCGAAAGACCCGGTTATTACCGCTGCCATGCCAGTTACGGCGGCACGATACCGTGGGTCGGCAGTCATGCGTTTGACTGGGTGATCGCTTTTTCCGGCAGCAGTATCGACCGCATCTGGGCGACCCAGAGCCGCACTGACAACCGCAACCACGGCGATTTGGAAATCGCCTGCCACTGCATGATGACCACTGCCAACGGAATCCAGGCGGCGCTTTCGCTGGATTACCTGCGCCCCGGTGCCGCCCCGACTCACGGTGATGACCGGGTGCGGATCGCCGGTACGGAGGGAATTTTGGAGGTCATGGACGGTAAAATCATTCTGCTTGACGGCAGCGGCAGGCGGGAGATCGCCGTACCTCCGGCGGAACGGGAGATTTTTGTTGATTTCGTCCGTGCCGCCACCGGTAAATGTGTGCCGCTGGTTTCTGTCGCTGAAACACTGGAACTCACCCGGGCGTGTCTGCTTGCCCGGGATAATGCAATCACTATTTGAAGGAGATGATTTATGAATATTGACAAAATTTCGGTCAGTACCTGTTTATTCACCCACACGCCCGGAGTCACCACCGACATCCGCAAAAATGTGGAACTGCTGTTGGATGCCGGAGTGGAGATGATCGAATTATCCGATGCGTCAGTGCGTGCCGGAGCTGATCTTGATGCGCTGGAAAAAAGCGGCATGAAAGTCTGGTCAGTTCACGGCGTGATGGGGATGAATTCGATTTCTGCGGATAAAAAAGAGCGTGAAGCCGCCGTGGAAGCCGCCTACCGTCACGCCGCAACGTGCGCCCGCTTTGCGCCGTGTCCGCTGGTGGAGCATTACCTCAACCGCCACACCGATCCGGAAATCGGCAAACGTTTCCGGGAAAGTGTCTGGAGTCTGTACGAAAAAGTTTCGGCGCTGGGCTTTGTCATGTGCATTGAGACCGCCCCCTACAAGCCGTTGCAGTACCCCCGCCATCCGGACAGTCTGGAAATCGCTGAATTTGTCCGTTCTTTCGGTAAAGACGACCTGCAGATGACCGTGGATGTCAACCACTCCAACCTCGCTGAAGATCTGGTCGATACCGCCGTCAATACCCGGAATCTGGTGAAAAATATCCACGTTTCCCAGAATTACGGTCAAAAAGAGGAACACCGGCCGCCGGAAGACGGCATCATCGACCTTAAACGGGCGTTTGACGCATTGCGTGACAACGGTTACACCGGTCCGTGCAATATGGAGTTCCGCTTCCCCGGCGGCGGCGTGGAACCGACAGTCGAAATGGTGCGTCAGGTGCGCCGGTACATGGAAAATCTGCTCTGGGGACGGTAAGTCATGCTGGCACTTGAGGAGGTGACACCAACAGCTGCTGCGGATAGTGGCGGAGCAGATTTCAGTTTCGCTCCGCTGTTCCGGGACGGCGCAGTTTTGCAGCGGGATATGCCGCTGGTGTTGTGGGGCAGTGCGGCACCGGGAACGCCGCTGCGCTGTACGCTTGACGGCGAACAGGTGGAGAGTGTGGCGGATGAAAACGGACGGTTTCAACTCACTCTGCCGCCGCAGTGTGCCGGTTCGGGCAAACAACTGCATTTGACCAACCTCAGATCCGGGGTCACGATCACCTCTTCAAACCTCGCCATCGGTGAAGTTTATCTCGCCGCCGGCCAGAGCAATATGGAGTTCGCCCTGCGCCGTGCCTGCGGCTGGGAGCAGGAGCAATTGGCGCCTGCGGATTTGGATTTGCGCTTTTTTCATGCGGCGGTGACGACATTTCCCGGTCGTCAGCAGGATACCTGCGGCAAATGGCAGAGCGCCAGTATGGAAAACGCCGCAGGTTTTTCGGCGGTCGGGTATCACTTCGCTAAAACCCTGCGGCAGAAAACCGGTGTCCCGGTCGGCATTATCGGCACTTA
>SUVU01000009.1 GCA_015061865.1 Lentisphaerota bacterium | reverse complement strand
TCCGGCGATCCGGCGGTTGCTGTTGGGCAGATACATCGCTCCGGTCAGCGCTTTGCTGTTCCCACCCAGCGGCGAGGAAGCGGTGAATTTTACATTGATGATGTTTTTGAAGCTCAAAGCGACGTTTTCATCCCCGGCGAAGCGGTTCAGCAAGCCGACGAGGATCGTTTTGCCGCCGAAATCCACCACCGGATAGAAACTTTCACTTTTGCCGGTAAGGGTGCGGAAAGCGGTTTTTTCGCTGACTTCACAGCGGACGTTCACGATGGCTTTGGCATAGCTCTGCAACGCCACATCGACCGGGCGGCCTTTTTCAGCGAGCATTTTCTGCGCCGCTTCAAGTTTGGCTTGCGCCTGGGCCTTTTCCCGCATCTGGACTTGTTCCTGCGCCCGGATTTTAGAGAGTTCGGCGACGGTGGATTTTAACGTGTTTTCCACCACTTCCGCCCGGCCTTTAGCCTCGGCGCTTTTCATCCGTTCCACCAGAATTTGCCGTTCCAGCAGTCCGATCCGGTCACGGTCGGTGGCATGTTCTTTCTGCCGTTCGCTCAAGCGGCCGCGCAAAGTGGCGATCTCCCGCAGCTGCTTTTCGCCGGTGCCGCGGCTTTTGCCGAGGGCATCGCTGAGCCGTTTGACTTCAGCTTTGGCTTCCTGCTGCTGCTGTTGGGCGCTGCGGCGCTCGGAATCAAGTTCACTCTCGACCCGTGCCAGAGCGATTCTGGTTTCAGAATGGGCATTTTGTGCGCGCTCAAGTTTGGCTTTGGTCTCATCGTGTTTGCGGCGCTCGCCGGACAGCTCCTCACGCTGGGCGGAGGCTTCACGTCTGATCTCCCGCAATTCACCCTGCAGTGTTTCCGAAGTTTTGACCAGCTGTTCCGTGGTCTCCTGCAATTTTTTGGAAATATCGCCGGCTTTTGCCCGGCTTGCCGCCAGATCGGTCTGACTGTCTTTCAGCTCGATTTCCAGACGGGTTTTATTGATCATTTCGGCATCCAGACGGCGCTGTAATTCTTCCGGAGTCAGGACGCCGGTGTTTTTGGCGGTGGCGTTTTGGGCAGCCAGCAATTTCTGCCGCTGAACTCTGTTGGCGGCAAGCTCTGCTGCCAGCCGGCGCAATTCGGCTTCCCGTTCCGGAGTCATGCCCAGTTTTTCCACGGTTTCACGCAATTTTGCCCGCAGAGCCTCCAATTCGGAGTTCTGGCGGTCAAGTTCGCGCAGCAAAACTTTGGTGGTTTTTTCATCCAACCCCACTCCGGTACCGCCGCTGTGAGCCGGAACCATGCCGGTCATCATCGTCAGCATCGCCGAGACGAGGAAGTCGCAGATGACGATAAGAATAGCTTTATTCACTTGTCAGCTCCTTTATCTTCCAGAGCATCCATGCGGACGAGACGTTTGCGCAGCGGATATTGCAGCGCCAGACGCAAAAAAAGACTGAAAAGAATACCGATCAGCGTGGAACTGTATGCGATCAGACGGCTGCTCTGCGGTGAAAAGGTCATCACCAGAAACGCCGAAACCGTGCCGAAAAGACCGAAGTAAAGCGGAATGTCAAAGAAAATTTCCGCATTTTCCAGACTGCGCAGTTTCAGTTTGACCGGATCTTCACTGGCGGAGATCGTACTCATGACCGCATAGCAGATACAGAAAGCGATCAGCTGCAGCAGCGTGATGAAAATAAAGATCCACAACGAAACTTTGGCGGTGAATTCAGCTTTATCCGCCAGCGTTTCGCCGGTTTCAGTTTCGCCGATGACCTGGGAATCGGCAGCCATGAACAGGGATTTGAATCCGGCATTGGTTTTAAAAGCATAACTGACCCAGATGGTGAATACGGCACCGATGATGAGCGCCGCGGCGATAATAAGCAGAAGTTTGCGTTTTTTGGGGTTGGAAAAAAGTTCGTTGAGAGCCATCGGAAATACCTCCTGTTTTTGCTTGATTGTTTTCGGTTGATGCCATTTGTACGTTTGTTAAAATAACCCATCTTTGGACAATAGTCAAACATCGGATTGAAAAAATCTGAATCACGGTTTATATTATGTAGATTTATAATGAATTGAAACGCTGTTTAATGAAAGGTTTTTTTATGGCGGACTCGATTGAAAAAACAGAACCGATGGATTTTATCCGTGAGATCGTTACTGAAGATGTGAAAAACGGTAAACATGGCGGTCAAGTCGTCACCCGTTTCCCGCCGGAACCCAATGGCTATCTGCATATCGGCCATGCCAAAGCGATTTGCCTGGATTTCGGTATCGCCGCTGAATTCAACGGCAAATGCAACCTCCGTATGGATGACACCAACCCCACCAAAGAAGATACCGAATACGTCGAATCCATCATCGGCGACGTCCGCTGGCTGGGATTTGAACCGGCGGCGGTGCTGTACGCCAGTGATTATTTTGACAAAATGTACGATTGTGCCGTGGAACTTATCAAACGGGGCAAAGCCTATATCTGCACTCTGACCAACGAGGAGTGGGAGGAGTACAAAGGCAATTTGCAGACCCCCGGCAAAGAGTCCCCCGGCCGCAGCCGCACGGTGGAGGAGAACCTCGACCTTTTCGCCCGCATGAAAGCCGGTGAATTTGCCGACGGGGCGATGGTACTGCGCGCCAAAATCGACATGGCTTCCCCCAATATCAATATGCGCGACCCGGTGATTTACCGCATCCGCCGCATCCATCACTTCCGCCACGGTGACAAATACTGCATCTATCCGATGTACGATTTTGCCCACCCGCTGGAAGATGCGTTTGAGGGCGTGACCCATTCGCTCTGCACGTTGGAATTTGAGATCCACCGGCCGCTGTATGACTGGGTGCTGGAGGCGTTGGATTATCCCCACCGTCCGCAGCAGATCGAATTTTCCCGCCTCAATCTGACCAATACCGTGATGAGCAAACGCAAATTGCTGCAGCTGGTCAAAGAAAACCACGTTTCCAACTGGGACGACCCCCGGATGCCCACGATCTGCGGTATGCGGCGGCGGGGCGTGCCGGCGGCGGCGATCCGCAAAATGTGCAAAATCGTCGGTATCACCAAGTTTGACGGCATCACCGATGCGGCGGTGCTGGAACACTGCATCCGTGAAGAACTCAATGCGACTGCCCCCCGCTTTATGGCGGTGCTGGATCCGCTGAAAGTTACCATCACCAACTTCCCCGCTGAAGGCGTGGCGGATCTGGATGCGGTCAACAATCCGGAAGATCCGGCGGCGGGATCCCGCAAACTGCCTTTCGGCCGGACGCTTTATATCGACCGTGCCGACTTCATGCTGGAGCCGCCCAAAGGCTATTTCCGGCTGGCACCGGGCAAAGAGGTGCGGCTGCGCTACGGATATTTTATCAAATGCGAAGAAGCGGTGCTGGATGCCGACGGCAATGTGGTGGAATTGAAGTGTACGTTTGATCCTGAAACCCGGGGCGGCAATGCTCCGGACGGGCGCAAGGTCAAAGGCACGATCCACTGGGTTTCCGCCGAACATGCGGTCAAAGCCGAAGTCCGCTTGTATGACCGGCTCTTTTCCGTGGAACAGCCGGGAACCGACGGGGTGGATTTCCTCACCCAGCTCAATCCGGATTCCAAACGGATCGTGACCGGTTATCTGGAGCCGGAAGCGGCGAAACTTGCCCCCGGTGCGGTCGCCCAGTTTGAACGGGTCGGCTACTTCGCCTGCGACCCGGATACAACGGCGGAACTGCCGGTGTTCAACCGCACCGTGACGCTGAAAGACTCCTGGAGCAAAAAAGCCGGAAAATAATTGGAGTTCTCCCGTCGGTTTCCGGCACACTGCGCCGGGCGGCAAAATGTCAATTGTTTCAAACCGTTTGCATGGATGCAGACGGTTTTTTTTTTACGCTGAAGCAATATAAAAAAATGGCTGTTGGATTGCAACAGCCATTGGGGTATTTTGGGTGTGATGGGGGTCAGCCCACGGAAGCTCCGGAAGCGATCTCGCCGTCAGTCGTGACCAGTTTCAGCGTGTCGCCGTCTTTGGCTGCCAGCAGCATGCCCTGCGACTCAATGCCCCGGATTTTTGCCGGTTTGAGGTTGGCGACGATGACGATGGTTTTGCCGGTGATCTCCTCCGGAGTGTAGAATTTTGCCACACCGGCAACGAGTTGGCGGGTTTCCGCACCGACTTCGATCTGCAGTTTCAACAGTTTGTCTGCGCCCTCGACTTTCTCGGCACTGAGAACTTTGGCGGTTTTCAACTGGGTCTGGAAGAACTGGTCAATCGTGACCACCCCGACTGTTTCAGCGGTTTCAGGAGCAGCTTTTTTCTCCTGTTTCGGCTGTTTTTTCTCCGGTTTGGCTGCCGGGGCGGCGGATTGTTCAGTTTCTTCGACGACAATGCGGGGGAACAGCGGCGCAGTTTCACGCATGGTTGCTCCGGCAACGCTTTTGAATTCTTTCAAAGCGGCGATCCCGGAAATCTGACCGTCAGCAATGCCGAGAACGGCGAGCAGTTCAGACATTTTTTCCGGCATGACCGGCGCCAGCAGTACCGCCACCCGGCAAAGTGCATCCGCCGCATTGTGCAGAACCGTGTGCAGCCGGGCGGTGTCGCCCTGTTTTGCCAGCGTCCACGGCGCGCATTTTTCCAGATAACGGTTGCCGGCACGGACGGCATTCATGGCGGCATTGATGCCCTGATCGAGTTTGTAGGATTTCAAACTTTCCTCCATCGTGGCGATGGCGGCGTTGACCGCATCGGCAAGTTCGGCATCGTCAGCATTGAGTTCCGCCGGGGCGGGGATGACTCCGCCGGTGGCACGGATGGTGAGTTTGCTGACCCGGGAAAGGAGGTTGCCCAGATCGTTGGCCAGATCGCTGTTGTAACGGGCGATAAAGGCATCTTCGCTGAAGTTGGCATCGTTGCCCGGAGACATCTCCGCCAGCAGGAAGTAACGGAACGCATCCACGCCGGCACGGTCGATCATATCCATCGGGTTGACCACGTTGCCGAGCGATTTGCTCATTTTGGAATTTCCGGTCAGCCACCAGCCGTGGGCAAAGATGGTTTTGGGCATCGGCAGCCCCATGGCTTTAAGCATGGTGGGCCAGTAAACGCTGTGAGTGGTGAGGATATCTTTGCCGATGAGGTGGCAGCTGGCGGGCCAGCGGCGGGCGAAATTATCGGCATCGGTGTGGTAGCCCACGCCGGAAATGTAGTTGATCAGCGCATCGAACCAGACATAGCAGACGTAATCTTTATCAAACGGCAGTTCGATGCCCCAGCTCAAACGGGATTTGGGACGGCTGATGCAGAGGTCGCCCAGCGGTTTTTTCAGGAAGCCCAGCGTTTCATTGGCACGGAAAGCCGGCAGGATGAAATCAGGATTGGATTTGATATGGTCGATCAGCCAGTCCTGATATTTGCTCATGCGGAAAAAGTAGTTGCTTTCGGTGATGGCATTGACATCTCTGCCGCAGTCGGGGCATTTGCCGTCCACGAGGTCTTTTTCGGTGAAAAAGCGTTCGCAGCCGACGCAGTACCAGCCGGTGTAGTCGGCTTTGTAGATTTCGCCGCGGTCGTAGAGTTCCTGCATGATTTCAGAAACCACCCGTTTGTGTTCCGCCTGGGTGGTGCGGATGAAACGGTCATTGGTAATGCCCAGACGCTGCCACAATTCCTGAAAGCGGATGACGGTTTCGTCGCAGTGCTGCAACGGCTCAACGCCCCGTTTTTCGGCGGCGTTCTGGACTTTTTGCCCATGTTCATCCGTGCCGGTCAGAAAGAATGTATCATTGCCGACGGAACGGTGAAATCTTGCCAGCACGTCAGCGAGGATCGTGGTGTAGGCGTGACCGATGTGGGGACGGTCATTGACGTAGTAAATGGGCGTAGTAACGTAAAATTTTTCGCTCATGTTCAACCTCCGGAATATATTGTCAAATTTATGTACATCATTATAATATAGTTCAGTTTTTGCGTTTATGCAACAGTATTTTGCGGGTATCACGGCAGATACGGAAGTAATTTTCCCGCAGGTCGGGCGGCAGACGGCCGGGATTTATCCGGGAATAGATCATTGCCACCTCCTCCGGACGGTTCTGCATGACCATAGTCATACCGTAATAGTAGTTCACTAAATGGGGATCGATATTGTGGCGCATGGCGGTACGGCAGACGGTCAGCGCCGCTTGCGGGTCGTGCAATTCCAGAGTGCATTCGGCAAAATCCCGGAATGCTTTTGCCGAGGTGAAGCCGGTGTGCTGCCAGTAGCGGTAATAGAGATCGAAAACAGTTTTTTTCTCCGTGCCGGAATTTTTTGCCGCCATCGCCCAGGCGTGGAGATCTTCGGCGATCACCTGCGGTTTGCCGGCCGCTGAATAAATGGAGAGCCCCGCGGCGATCATGCCGGTCAGCAATGCGGCGGCAAGTTTGAATTGGCGCAGTTTTTTCAACGCATAAAATGCCATGACCACAGCAACGATAAAATAAGGCGTCAGCAGCAGACGGTATCTGCCGATGACTTCCCGGAAACACAGCGGCAATGCCAATGTCAGCAGCGGAATGGCAACGAAGTAAAAACTTTTGCGTTTCCACGCTCCGGACACCAGCAGTATCATCAGAGCGGCGCAGGCGGCAGGGATTAATTCCGACGGCGCCGGCAGTATCCGCAATTCCGGGAGCTGGCGCTGCCAGAAATAGATGTTCTGATTTTCCCGCAATTCGTATGCCGAGAGCAGCTGCGGGGAACGGATGAGGGCATTTTTTGCCACCTGCAGTTCCGTTGCCTGAGGCGACCGGGGCGTGGCGTTGAAAGTTTTGGCGTACTGCATCGAGGAGTAGAAAGGCGAAAATTTCCAGCCGTGGTGATAGTTGAATAAACTTGCCGCCACCAGCAATGTCAACAGCAGAACCGCCGGGAAAATCAGCCGGTGCAGCAGTTTTTTGCGGTACATCCGGAATATGCTCCAGAGCGCAAATGCCGCCGCACACACTGCCGCAGTCGGGCGGCCGCAGAGCGCCAGTGACCATAATACCGCACTGACTGCCGCCGGGAAAATCCGGAAATTTTTGCGCCATGCGTAACTGGTTCCCCAGATCGCCAGCAGGGTGAAGTTCATGGCAAACGAATCCTGCAAAATGGAAAATTCATAGACCAGTGAGGGCAGGTAAAGTGCCGCTATGATCCCCGCCGCCAGCGCGCCGCGCCGTTTGCCGGTGAGGGTCAGTACCAGATCGGCAAGTGCCGCACAACCAAGCGCCCCCAACAGCGCTTGAATGATGAAAACCGGCGCAGTAACATGAGTTTTGCCGTGGCAGAACCAGTTGATAAAAAGCAGCAGCCGGTGCGGAGTCAGCAGCGGGATCGCATCAGCGCCGGAACCCCATTCTGAAAAGCGCAGCAGTGTTTCCATATCCAAACCGCGCACCAGATGGAAGTGTTTGAACATGGATGTCCCGAAAATCCAGCCGAAAAGCGCCCGCACCGCCGCCGGAATGGTAAAGGAGAGAAAAAAGATTTTTTTCCGGGTCAACATTTTGATACTTCCTGATTTTATGATTTGCCAACGGAAGAATATACTGCTGTAAACCGGGGAAAACAAGTAAAAACACCGGATGATGATAAAAGTTTATGGAAAATACCTTGCATATTGTTCCGGGAGTGATATATTAATAAACGGAATTATGTTGACCGCGGGCAATCGCGGCGGGAGCATTTGCGTCCCGTTGAGGAAAGTCCGGACTGCATAGAGCAGGGAGTCCCTTTGAAAAGAGGGATGCCGCAGACCATATTCTGCGGAAAGACCAGTGCAACAGAGAGCAGACCGCTTCCGGTTTACCGGGAGTAAGGGTGAAAGGGTGGGGTAAGAGCCCACCGGGCGGCAGTGAAAGCTCCGCCGCATGGTAAACTCCTCCCGCAGCAAGACCAAATAGGGGATGAGCCGTGGCTCGCGACGTTATAAATCCCGGGTTCTGGTCGCACAGACAGATGATTGCCACCGCCGCAAGGCGGGACAGAATCCGGCTTACAGCGGTCAATATATTTCCATTGTGTTGTATCCGGTGTGACAGGTGTCGCCGGGCGAAATTTGACGGAAAGGTGTTCGAAAGTAGATGAAATATGCGGTTTTGAGCGATATTCACGCCAATTCAGATGCGTTTGCAGCGGTGTTGCAGCGCTGTGCCGGTCTCGGTGTGGACAAATATCTGTTTCTGGGCGATCTGGTCGGGTACAATGCGGATCCGGTGCGCTGTGTGGCAATGGCGCGTGAAGTCGGTTTTCTGGCATCGGTGCGGGGCAATCACGATGAATTTACCATCAGCGGCAATACCGAACTGGCGGGCTTCAATGCCAATGCGACACTGGCGATCCAGTGGACAAGACAGCAGCTTTCGGAAGATGATTTGGATTACCTGGATGCCATGCCGCTGAAAGCGGTGGTGCCGGGGACGGCGATCTCGCTGGTGCATGCGACGTTGGATTCTCCGGATACCTGGGGATATGTTTTTGACTCCCACCACGCCGTGGGCAACTTTACTTATCAGCGCACTCAAATCTGTTTCTGCGGTCACTCGCATGTGCCGGTGGCATTTGACAAAGCTCCTTTTGCCGTTGGCAGACGTCTGGTCGAGCCGATCGCAGAATGGGAAAACAACTTCTATTATCCGGAAGCTGACGAAAACTTTTCGCTCTCTGATGAATTGCCGGTGAAGTTGGAAAAAGGTCACAAATATCTGTTCAACATCGGCAGTATCGGTCAGCCGCGCAACAGTGATCCGCGGGCAAGTTTCGCCGTTTACGATGACGAAGCGCAGACGGTCTCCCGCTACCGGGTGCCGTACAATATCGCTGCCGCCCAGGAAAAAATCCTTGCCGCCGGTCTGCCGGAGCGTCTGGCGTGGCGTATCGGTGTCGGCAAATAACAGCCCCGGAGCGAAGTTACTGTGCGTATTCTCGTGGTGAAACCCAGCAGTTTCGGAGATATAGTTCACTTGTTTCCGGCATTGGCATTGATGCGGGAGAAATATCCGGATGGCGAATTGGATTTCGTGGTCAATCCGGAATTTGTGCCGCTGTTGGATTATTCACCGTTTCCGGTACGCCGGAAAATTATTTTTGAGCGCAAAAAACTCGGTTCGGCGGCGGGATTTTTTCCTGCTTTGTGCCGTTTGTACCGGGAGTTGCGCCGGGAAAAATACGATATCGCCGTGGATTTTCAGGGTTTGTTCCGCAGCGGTCTGCTGCTCGGTCTGGCCCGGGCGGAGGTGAAAGCCGGTTTTGCGGCACCGCGGGAGAAAAGTGCGGCGTGGTTCTATAACCGCAAAGTGGCAGTTCCTGCCGGTCATGCGGTGGAGCGATGCGGCGCGCTGGCGGCGGAAGTTTTCGGCTTGGATGGTAAACTGCATCAGGTGGCTCTGCCGTTGAATCCGGCGGCAGCGGCAGCTTTGCCGGAACTGCCGCCCCGTTATGCGGTACTGCTGCCGGGAACGAGATGGGAGAGTAAGCGTTTTCCGCCGGAGTTTTTCGGAGCGTTGGCGGCGGCGCTGCACCGGCACGATCCGGATTTGGCGTTCGTTGCCGCCGGCAGTGCCGCAGAACGGGAGATCGCCGGGGCGATCGGTGAAAATGTGATCAATCTTGCCGGACAGACGACGCTGGGCGGATTGTTTGAACTGCTGCGCAATGCTGAATTTGTCTGCGGCAATGATTCCGGCCCGCTGCATGCGGCGGCGGCACTGGCAAAGCCGGTATTCGGGTTTTACGGGCCCACTGATCCGGTGCTGACCGGACCGTGGGGGGAACTCGCCGGAACTTTTGCCGCCGGATGTGAATGTGCCGGATGTTTGAAGCGGCTCTGCCCGGACGGCAGTTACCGCTGTTGGCAGTTGGATGCGGAAAAGGTCGCTGCGGCGATCATGGAAAAAACAGGGGGTGGAAAATGACCGGAAACAGGAAAATTTTTGCGTTGGCAGTGCTGCTCTTTGGCATCGTGCTGCCGGTATTTGCCCAGGTCGGAGTGGGGCTTACGCTCAACCGCAGAAGTTATATGCAGTACGAACAGATTTTTGCCTGCGTGACTTTACGCAATGATTCCGGCAGACCTTTGATTTTCGGTTCCCGCCCGGAATTGCACGGTTTTGTGCTGTTTGACATCCGGGATTCGCAAAACCGTCCGGTCAGAGCGATCAAAGATAAAGAAGTGTCGGTCACCGGTTTGTATCTTGCCCCCGGTGAGGTCAAATCCATGGTCATCCCGTTGGGCGAGCATTATGATTTGTCCAAACCCGGCAACTACCGGGTGCATGCCTATGTCGGCCATAATGTTTTGCCCAATGAGTTCCGCAGTCAGGATAAATCGTTTTCGATCTCTCAAGGCGTGGAAGTGTGGCGTAAAACCGTCGGCAAACCTGAGGCGCAGAGCAAACAGAGCAGCGTAAAATCCGCTTACGATGAGATCACTTATTCGATCCGGGTGGCAAGTGATGGCGGTTTCCGCAGTTATTATTTGCGGGTGGAGGATGAAAAATATATCCATGCGGTCATGCTGATCGGTCATGAAGTAAGTTACGAGAAATTTCAGGTCGAAGTCGATATGTTGAGCCGGATCCACCTGCTGATGCCGGTTTCGCCGCGGGTATTTCATTATATGTCGTTCAATGTCAATGGCATAAATCTTGCCAACAGCTACTGGAAAACTTCCGGTACGATCCCGATCCTTTACCGGGATCAGAAAACCGGTTCCGTCACCCGTATGGGCGGTATTGAAGCACGCAAAGGCATTGATTACCGTGATCCGCGCGAAGGCAGACTCAGTATCAACGATATGATCACACCGCAGGATCAGCCCAAAATCGCCCCGCCGGTGGATGAGGGCGTAGTCGATCTCGGCGAACATACCATGCCGCAGAAAGCTCCTGATGAAAAGTGAAGTTTTCCGCATTGATGCACTGGCTTACGGCGGTGACGGTGTCGGCAGAAGCAGTGACGGGGCGGTGTGTTTTATTTCCGGGGCTTTGCCCGGTGAGCTGGTCGAAGCGGAGATAACTGCCGTCAAAAAACGTTTCCGCCGGGGCAGATTGCTCCGGGTGATCGAAGCATCTGATGCCCGGATCGAGCCGGAGTGTCCATATTTTGCCTCCGGAATTTGTCCCGGCTGTGTCTATATCCACTGTACTTATGAGCATGAAATCCTCTGGAAACAGCGCCAGCTGCATGATTTTCTGGTGCGGCGCGGCGTGTTGACTCCGGAAGCACTGCTGGAACCGTTTGCCGTGCCGCAGCGTTTCGGACTGCGCAATAAGCTGGTCATGCACAGCGCAGACGGGATAAGGGGCTATATCGGTAAAGACAACCAGACTTTGTTTCAGGTGGATAAGTGTCTGCTGGCGGCACCGGAAATCAACGAATTGCTTGCCGCCACAGCTCCCGCCGGGGGCAGGGAAGTTTTCCGTTTTACTGTTGTTGACGGAGCGTTGAAAGTCAGCACCGGACGCGGTGGTTTGCTGACCGAAACATTGCCGCCATACGGCGAATTTCAAGTCGCCCCCACCGGCTTTTTTCAAACCAATCCGGTCGTTGGCAGTGAATTGATCCGCCGGGTGATCGAGGTGGTGCGCCACGGGGGATTGCCCCGGTTGGTCGAATTGTATTGCGGCGTGGGGATATTTTCCATTGCGGCGGCAGAAGCACTGCCGCAGCTGCAGACTGCCGGGGTGGAACTTGATGCCGGAGCGATCGGGGCGGCAAAGCATAATGCCGCCCATCATCAGGTGGCATCCCGCTGCCGGTTCGCCGCCGGTGATGCCGGGAAATTGCTGCGCCAAGAGGGACTTTTGCACGATGCGGTACTGCTGGTCGATCCGCCCCGGTCAGGTTTGAGCCGGGAGGCGGTGGCGGCGATACTCCGGGCGGAACCGGCGATACTGATCTATATTTCCTGTGCGGCTGATACGCTGGTGCGGGATCTGGAATTGTTGAAAGCCGGGAATTACACCGCTGAAAGTGCCGGTTTGCTGGATATGTTTCCCGGTACGGCGCATTTTGAAGTTATGACCGTGTTGCGGAGGGGCGAACTGTGAAAATATCTGTCGCTGTTGCCGCCTGCCGGGGCGGCAGGTTTATCGGGGCGCAGCTGGCAAGTATCGCCGCCCAGAGCCGGTTGCCGGATGAAGTGATCATTTGCGATGACGGGCCGGACGAGGCGACGGCGCTGGCGGTGCAGAAGTTTTCGGGTGAACTGCCGTTGACGTATCAGATCAACCCGGTGCCGCTGGGCGTGACCGGTAATTTCAATAAAGTTTTATCTTTGTCCACCGGCGAAGTGGTTTTTCTCTGCGATCAGGACGATGTGTGGTATCCGCAGAAAATCGCCGAAATGAGCCGTTTTTTTGCTCCAGGAGAAATCGCCGGAGCGTTTTGCGACAGTGATATTGCCGATGAAAACGGCAATGTGACCGGAGTGACCCATTTGGAAACCAGAGGATATGGAAAATTGCGCCGTATTCCGGCGGGGGTGTGGCAGGGGCAGTTTGCCGCTTCGTGCCGTCGCTTCCCGGCGGCGGGACACGATATGGCAGTTTCGGCGGCATTGCTGAAAAAACTGCTGCCGCTGCCGGAGTTGCCTGCCTGTCACGACAATTATCTCGGCATTGCGGCGGCGGCACTGGGGGCATGGAGGATCTATCCCGGTTCGCTGGGGATATTCCGCCGCCACGGGGCGAGTTGTTCAGGTGCAGGGAGAAAAATGTCGCTGATTGAGCAGTGGCATGAGGCGCAAAATTCGGTGAAAGATAATACGTTTGCCTGGAACGCCACATTGTTTCAGGCGGTGCTG
The DNA here is from genome assembly GCA_015061865.1 of Lentisphaerota bacterium. Taxonomy (GTDB): domain Bacteria; phylum Verrucomicrobiota; class Lentisphaeria; order Victivallales; family Victivallaceae; genus UBA1784. The sequence goes on along the minus strand of SUVU01000009.1, from coordinate 25,969 downwards.
TCCCGGCTGCCGGAGCTGCCTGACGAAGTGCGTTTGATGCTGCAAAGGCGAATGGAACACTCCCGGAACCGGGCGGCGATGAATACCGGATTCTGGAAACGGCTGCCGCTGATATACCGGGAAATTTGCGCCGGAAATTACCGGAAATTCGGGCGTGGATGGAAAAATGTGGTGCAAGATTTGTTTTTGCGGTAATAATGACTTGCAAAAATCACTGATTGGAGTTATATTATCTGAATAATTGAGTATTTGCAGAAATTTTAACATCAATTCAATACAGGAGCAAAAAAATGTACGCTATCATCACTACTGGCGGAAAACAGTACAAAGTTCAGACCGGTGACATCATCGAAGTCGAAAAACTCGGTCTGGAAGCAGGCAGCGAAGTTACTTTCGATCAGGTTCTTGCGGTCAGCGGAGCCGATGGTAAACTGAATATCGGTACCCCGATGGTCGAGGGCGCCAAAGTCGCCGCCAAAGTTCTGGACGAATTCCGTGCCAAAAAAATCGTCGTTTTCAAAATGAAACGCCGCAAAAGCTATCGCCGTACCCACGGTCACCGTCAGACCCTGACCCGTGTTGAGATCGGTGCTATCCAGGGCTGAAGATCATGCAATACGGAGCTAACGGCGCGTTGCTGGGTACCGAGCTGCCCGGCATTAAACTGATCAACCGCGGCAAAGTGCGCGACATCTACGATCTCGGCGATGCGCTGCTGTTTGTTGCGACTGACCGCTTGAGTGCGTTTGATGTGGTCATGTCCACCGGAGTGCCGCGCAAAGGCGAGGTGCTGACCCAGATTTCGCTGTTTTGGTTCGACCTGCTCAAAGATGTGCCGAACCATTTGATCTCCGCTGACGTTTCCACCCGTGAGGAATTGCGGCCCTACGTCAAAGATCTGCAGGGACGTTCGCTGATCGTTAAAAAAGCGAAAGTTCTGCCGGTGGAGTGCATCGTGCGCGGTTATCTGGTCGGCAGCGGCTGGAAAGATTATCAGAAAACCGGTGAAGTTTCCGGTTTGAAACTGCGTGCCGGCTACAAACAGGCGTCCAAACTGGATGAGCCGTTGTTCACCCCCTCGACCAAAGCGGCGATCGGCGATCACGACGAAGCCATCAGTTTTGAGGGCGTGGCGGAACTTATCGGCGAAGCGAAAGCCGCTAAACTCCGTGAATTGGCTCTGCATATCTACACCACCGCCCGTGATTATGCCGCTGAACGCGGTATCATCGTGGCGGATACGAAATTTGAATTCGGTGAGATCGACGGGGAAATCATTCTCGTTGACGAAGTGCTGACTCCCGACTCCAGCCGGTTCTGGCCCGCTGACGAATACGTCGAGGGAACCAGTCCGGTGAGTTTGGACAAACAGTTTGTCCGTGACTATCTGGAAAGTCTGGATTGGGACAAAAATCCGCCGGCTCCGGAACTTCCGGACGAAGTGGTCAACAAAACTTCTGCCAAGTATCTGGATGCTTACCGGATGCTGACCGGCAAAGATTTGTGAGATGCAGAAATAAAAAAGCGGCAGCAATGCCGCTTTTTTTGTAGAGAATTTTCTTTGCGGAGCGAGAAATGTTTGATTTTATCTGTAATTTGGAAATTTATCAGCTGGTCACATTGTGCATCGCCGCTGTGCTGATCGGGATCAATAAAACTGCCATTCCCGGGTTGGGGGTATTGCCGGTGGTGATGCTGACGATGGCATTTGAAACCAAAATGTCCACCGGCGTGCAGTTGGGGATGCTGGCGTTGGCGGATGTGATCGCAGTAGCGTATTACCGGCGCAATGCGGACTGGAAGTTTTTGCTGCGTCTCTTTCCCTGGGCTTTGGTGGGGTTGGCGGTCGGCAGTGTTATTTTGAGATTTATTCCGACTGACGGTTCGGTGATGAAACGGGTCATCGGCGGGATCGTGCTGGCGTTGATGGTGTTGGGATTTGTCCGCAAACGGCTGGCTCCGGAAAAGATCCCTGCCGGCACCGGCTGGGCGGCATTTTACGGTATATTAATGGGTTCTACTACCCAGTTGGCAAATGCCGCCGGGCCGATTTCGTCGCTTTATTTGCAGGCGATGAAACTGCCCAAAGAGAAATATATGGGCTGCTGTGCCTGGTATTTTCTGATTTTGAACTGGATCAAATTGCCGATTTTTGCCTGGGAGGGCCGGGTGACGATGGAGTCGGTAAAGTTGGATTTGTGCATGATCCCGCTGATTATTCTGGGCGGGGTGCTGGGCATCGTGCTGTTGAAAAAAATGTCACAGCAACTGTTTGAAAACATCGTTCTGGTGTTGGTCGTGGTTGCGGCGATACGGCTGTTGTGGGGCTGATCACGGCTCTGCAACGGCGATGGTTTCCGAGTCGGGCAGGGTGAACCGCGGCGGCTCGGCAAAGGTGAAAAACACCTGTCCGGCACCGGCGATCGTGTCAAGAAAGAGCTGGACATTGCTCTCATCCAATTCGCCGGTGACATCATCGGCAAGCACTGCCACCGGAATATCCGACCGGGAGCTGACCAGTTTGAATTGTGCCAGTTTCAGCATCAGCGAGATCAGCCGGATCTGACCGGTGGAACCGTAAGTCCGCAGTAATTTACCGTTGTAATAAAAATCAAACTCATCCAGCTGCGCCCCGGACAAGGTGCATTGACGGCGCAGTTCGCTCTCCCGTTTCAGATCAAACAGTTTCCGGTGTTCCGCTGCCGTGGCGGCAGAATCCGTATGGTGGGCGATCGCAAATTCGGCTTTGCCATTCAACAGCGTGTTACATTCGGCGGCGATCGATTCAGCGTAGCGGCGTCTGGCATCGGCGATAAAAGGCGCCTGCTCCGCCAGTTCCGCTTCAAATGCCATAGCAGTATGCGGTGCAGTTTTCAGCGCCCGGTTGCGTTGATTCAATGCCCGTTGATAGCGGGCAAGCCGCAACAGATATTCCGGTTCGATTTCTGAAATCAGGATGTCAAAAAAACGGCGGCGGAATCCGGAACTGCCGGAGACCGTCATCCGGTCTTCAGGAGCGAATACGATGGTATGAAATTCCCGGATGAAATCGCTGGAACGGCGCACCGGCGAACCCTGGATGAATAATTCCCGCCTGCCGGAAGCGTGTTCGATGATGTGGAGAGTTTCGGTGCCGATTCGGGTACAGAGTGTGGTTTTCAGTTGAAATTCCCGGCTGCCCAGCCGGATCATTTCCCGCGGCGGAGCGCCCCGGAAAGAACGGAGCAAACTGGAAAAAGCGATGCTTTCCAACAGGTTGCTTTTTCCAGAACCATTGGCGCCGGTAAAGAAAATATTGCGGTTATGAAAAACCAATTTCCGCGACGCAAAGTTGCGGAAATTGGTCAGTTCCAGAGAATTAATTACCACTGCTCGTCACTTTTTGCGGATCGGCATGATAACGTAGATGAAACCTTCGCCGGCTTCGATGGCGACCGGGCTGAGGGGATCATTCAAACGGAAGCGCACCATGTCGGCATCGGTATTGCGCAGCGGATCAGCGAGGAACGCCGGATTGAAAGAGACTTCAAACGGCTCGCCGTCGCAAGCGGTTTCGATCAGGTCACTGCCTTCGCCGACTTCAGCGCTGGATGCCTGCAGCTGCAGCTGATTGTCGCCGAAACGGAGAATGATGAAACTGTTGGCTTCAGAGAGCATCAGCGCCACGGTTTCGATTTTGGAGAGCAGTGCCTGCACCGGCAATTCCACTTCACGCTGGAATTTGCTGGGCACGACCTGACGGTAGTTGGGATAAGCGCCCTCGATCAATTTGCTGGTCAACGTGACATTGGCGGTGGTGAAACGGCAGAGTTTGTCGCCGATCTCAATGGTCATTACTTCATCGCCGTCGAGCAGGCGGCGGATCTCCGACATGGCTTTGAGGGGGATGATCGCATCGCCGTCGCCGCCGCTGATGGCATCCGGAGTATTTTCCTGCATCGCCATACGTTTGCCGTCGGTGGCAACGAGCGTCATGGACGTTTCACGGAGGTTGAGCAACACGCCGGTCAGGACTTTGCGGGAATCATCGGCGCTGACTGCATAAGCGATCGAACCGATCATCCGTTTGAACACGTTTTCTTTGATTTTGACTTCACGGACAGCGGTGAAATTGAGCGCTTCCGGGAAGTCGGCGGTGGAGAGCCCGTGCAGTGTGAATTTCGCCGTGCCGCAGGTGATGCGGGCGAAATCTTTTTCATCGACGTCGATCTCCACATCGGCTGCGGAAAATGAGCCGACCAGGGACACCAGTTTGCGTGCCGGCAAGGTGGTGGCGCCGGGGACGGAAACCTCTGCTTCCACCCGGGTGACCAGGCGCAGTTCCAAGTCGGTGGTGCTGAGTTCAAGCGCATTTTCTTCGGCGCGGATAAGGACATTGCCGAGCAGCGGCAGCATGGATTTGGAGCCGATAATGTTGCCGACTCTCTGCAGAGCTTTCTGCAATTTTACTCTGTCAACAGTAAATTTCATAATGATTTTCCTCCAGAATGAATTTCTATAAATTATAGAGGTAATATAATCCCGATTGTGGTATCTGTCCAGTGGATTTTTTCAAAAAATCATAATTTTTCAATCAAAGGAGAGGTTATACAAATCGCACTTCAAACCGGCAGTGAGCGCTCCGGCAAGTTCCTCTGCCAATTTCCGGTCCGGCAGACAGCCGATGCGCTGTTCCTGAAAGTCGGAAATATCCGGCAGTGCCAGACAGCAGGGCAGTTCTTCCGGAGTTTCCAATGCCCCTGTGATCGCCTGACGGGCAGTTTCCAGCGTGTTGCCGGCATCGTAAAGCAGCGGCATGATCTCCAGTTCGGTGACCGGATTCCCCAGCCGGTGCAGTTCGGCAAAGCGGGTCAGGAAAAAGAAAAAGCGCACGCTCGGAAACAGCGTGGTGATGCCATTGATCCGCAATACTCCGGCAGCAACCAATTGTTGTGCCGCCGGCGGGAGCAAAGCGGTGATCTCATCCCGGGAGAGCGTGACTTTGGGCGAACGCTGCCGCACTTCGGGCAGCGGCAGGGAATCCTGTGCCGCCAGATCACGTTCGTGGTGGCGTGCGAGTTCCAACAGCAAATGGGGCGACGCCGCCGGAATTTGCAGGGTTTTCATATTATCCGTCACGATCCCGGCGATATGTGCCGCCCGTTCCGCCGAACAGCCCAGATGGGTGACAAAAAGACGTTCCAGCACCTCCGGCGAAACGGAGAGGCGCATGACCTGTTCACTGGCGGTGCGGCGGTAGGTGTTGGCAACTTCCGGAAAGCCGGTGTTTCCCAGCAGCCGGACGATGGAAGTGTCGATTTCGCTCCGGGTGAAAATCCCATCCGGGCGGGGGGAGGTGAGCAAGGTATATTCCAATGCGAGGACGATCTCCTCGGAAATATAACTTTCCTCTCTCAATCCGGCGCCGAGAAATGCTCCGATCATCCGGGTCTGCAATTCATTGGGATCAAAAGGGGCGACGCCGCCATCGGTGTCGCGGATATAGATCCGTTTTTCAACTGTCTGTACCATAAATACTCCAAAAATATTCAATTTTCTCAATATATCACCCGGAGCAAAAAAATCAATGTAAAAATGGGAAAAAAATTGCACACCGGCGGTATATGTGCTATATTTTCTGTATAATGAGGTGATAAATCATGATTGCAGATCAGATCAGAGAAATTTTACAAGCCGGCGGCGTGGAAAATTTCCGGCAGGAAGCCCGCTGGATAATTGCCGAAACCGCCGATGATGAAACTGCTGTGGCGGCGGCACACCGCCGGGCGGCAGGGGAACCGTTGCAATATATTCTCGGCACCGCCCCGTTCCGGTATTTGACTTTGGACGTTGACCGCCGGGTGCTGATCCCCCGCCCGGAAACCGAAACTTTGGTGGAGTGGGTCTTGAAACGTGCCCCGCAGGGCGCCAGCGTGGTGGATCTGGGGTGCGGCAGCGGAGCGATCGCTCTGTCCCTGGCGCACGAACGGCAGGATTTGCAGGTCACGGCGGTCGATTTGAGTCCGGATGCGCTGGATGTGGCACGGCATAATGCGGAAAAATGCGCACTGGCGGGCAAAGTTGAGTTTGTCCACAGTGATTTGTTCACCCGGCTTGCCGGACGGAAATTTGATATCGTTGCCGCCAATTTACCTTACGTTACTGCGGAGGAGTATGATACCCTTGACCGTGAAGTGCGGGAGTTTGAACCGGAAATGGCGCTGGTGGCGCCGGATGCCGGATTGCAGTTGATCCGCCGGACGATCGCCCGGCTGGATGAGTTCCTCAATCCCGGCGGTGCGGCGATATTTGAGTTGTCGCCGCCGCAGGCTCCGGCGGTGGTCGCCGAATTGCAGAAGCACGGCTTTACCGGGTGGGTCGAACTGGATCTGTGCGGCAGGGAACGATTCGTCTGCGGAGCCAAATAATGTTTGGTTCAGGGCGGAAATACCGGCAGAAATTAGGGCGGCGCGGCGAAAATATCGCTTGCGATACGCTGCAAAGCTGCGGGATGAAAATTCTCGCCCGTAACTGGCGGTGCAAAGCCGGGGAGTTGGACATCGTCGCTCTGGATGGTGACACGATCGTATTTGCCGAGGTCAAAACCACCCGTTACCGCCGGGACTTCACGCCGGCAGAAAATTTGTCTTTCCGGCAGCGGCGGCGCAATTACAATGCCGCCAAAGTCTATTTGCGTTCGCTGGATATCATCGGGTATCCCGGCAGGTTTGATTTGATCGAAGTCAGTTTATGGTGGCGGATCCCGGTGCAGGTCGTTCATCACCGGGATTATCTGCCGCAACTTCCGGCACGGGGAAGCGGCAATGTATTTTAACGATATTTTCAGTACGATGGTATTCCCCTGTCCCGGTTGCGGCGCTGATGATGCTCCTGCCGGCGGCAGAGGTTTCTGTCCGGAATGTGTGGCGAAACTGCAGCTGTTTCCGGACGGGCAGGTATTCTGTCCCGGTTGCGGCGGGATCATGGACGGGGCGCTGGCAGTCTGCTCGCAATGTCTGGCTGAACCCGTCCGGCCGTGGCATCATGCCGTGGCGGTATTCCCGTACCGCGGCTTCGGCAAAAAATTGATCCGGCAGATGAAGTTTGCCACCCGTCCGGAATTGAGCCGTCCGCTGGCAGTGCTGGCGGCAGCGGCGATCCGGGCGCGCGGAGTGATGCCGCAGGCGCTGGTTCCGGTGCCGCTGCACTGGACGAGATTCATGCTCCGGGGCTATAATCAGGCGGAATTGCTCGCCGATTGTATCGGCAGGGAGTTGGGAATTCCGGTGTTGAAGGTTTTGAAACGGCGCTTCCCCCGGAAAAAGCAGGCTTTGCTCGGGCGGCGGGAGCGCCACAAACTGCAGACATCGTTTTATTGCAGCTGTCCGGAAAAACTCTGCGGATTACAGCTGATGCTGGTCGATGATGTGCTGACCACCGGGGCGACTCTGACCGCCGCCGCACAAGCATTGCCGGAGGTCGAACGGGAAAATTTGAGCGTGCTGACCATCGCCCGGACTCCGGCTTACGGAGCATTGCCGCAACTGACTTGACAAAATGGAAATACGGGGTATATTATTAATAACTAAACATGTTAAGTAAGCGGGGTCGGACATGAAAAAATTGTTTGTTTTGCTTGGTTTGCTGGCGTGGGGTACAGTCGCGGCGGCGACACCCGGCTGGGCAAGCGGCACTCCGGCGGCGGTGGTGCCGGAACAGGTGTTGTGGCAGGAAGATTTTGCCGACGGCAAGTCCGGTTTGAAAATCGAATTCCGCAATGGCGCCCAAGGCAGCGTGGACATCGTGTCAAGTCCGGTGACTCCGGGCAAAAAAGCATTGAAAATCGTTAAAAGCAATCAGCAGGGGTATATCCTGATCACCTCCAAACGGCCGCTGCAGAGTGCGCCGGGGACAGAGCTGCAGAGTGTCATTCATGTCCACGGCGTCAATGCCAATCCGGAATATGCGGTCGGTTATCTGCGGATGTTCGGCAAAAAAGAGGATTTGTCCTATTTCAAAAAACTTGACGGCCGCGGCCCCGGCGGGCCCAAAATGCAGTATATCACCAACAGTCCGGCAAATTGTACCGAAAGAAAACTTGCCCATCTGTTGGTCACTCCGGCGACCGGCAATCTCATTACTCCGGCACTGGTCGTCGCCGGAACGCCATCGGAAAGTTACTGGGAAAACTGGTATATTGAAGATTTTAAAGCCGCTAAAACCGCTTTCGCCCAACGCATTACCGCATCGGGAAACAGTTTCCCCGCGGGGATGCCGGTGGCTGAAAACGAGTTCCGCACCATGCTGAAACAGGATGTGCAGCATACCGCCGAGGTCAAAGCCGTCAATGGGGTTTCCCGGTTGCTGGTGGATGGCAAAATCACTGCTCCGGTATTTTTTATCCCGTGGGCGGGCAAAGCGGGCAGGGAGAGCGTGAATTCCCGGGAAATGCAGCAAAGCGGCGTGGATATGCAGTTTGTCATCATCCAGTTCGGCGCCAATCCCAAGCGTCCCGGCTTCTGGACGGAAAAAGGCTTTGATGTCGCCGGGGCGGTGGCAAAGATCCGTCATGCCATGCGCTGCGCTCCGGAAGCAAAATTTCTGTTGACACTGACCATCAATCCGTATGCGGGATTTTATCAGAAATATCCCACTGAAATCTGGAAAATGGCTGACGGCCGCACGGTTTTCGGTCATGGTACGCACATCCCCAATCCGCTGCCGGCAAAAATGGATCCGGCACGGCACTGGCCGTGGATATCCATACATTCGGAAATCTGGCGCCGTGAAGTGAAAAAACACATCGCCGCCCTGATCGCAGCATTGCAGTCCGAGCAGCTGGACAAACGGATCATCGGAGTTCATTTTACCGGATTTCACGACAATCAATTCGGTACGAGACAGCTGGATTACAGTATTCCGGCGGCGGCGGGATTCCGGAAATTTCTCCGGCAGAAATACGGCACTGTCGGAAATCTGCAAGCGGCATGGAAAAGTCACGCTCCGGAATCGTTTGAGGCGGTCACGCCGGGGAAATTCGGCAAAAAAACGTTTTTATCCGTCACCGGGGAACCGCATTTGATCGATTGGTTTTATTTTCAGAAAACCGGGGCAATGGCGCTGCAGGAGGAGCTGGCGGGATTTGTCAAAGCGTGTTTCGGCAAAAAAATCATCGTCGTCCGCTATTGCATGGGGGCATTCGGGGCGACGTTGAATTGCGCTTATGATGTCGGATATTTCCTGAATTGCAAAAACGTGGATGCCATGATCGTACAGCCGGCTTATTCCCGGCGCACCCCGGGGGTATCCATCGGTCTGCGGGCGCCGGTGGCATCGTTTCATCATCACGGCAAATTGTTTGTCAATGACTTTGACTTGCGTACTTACGCCGCCCTCAGCGGCAAAGAAAGTGAATTGCGGATGCTGGGGCTGAGTTGTGCGCTCAATGATACGATGTGGCACTCCATTATTCACAAAATGGCGGGGCAGATGATCGCCAATAATATGGCGTACCGTTATCTGGATATGGCAAACGGCTGGTTTTCGCCGCCGGAGATCATCAGGTCGATCAAAGAAGTTACCGCCGCGCATGAAAAAAGTGTAAACGGTCAAGTTCCGCAGAGTGTGGCAACGGCGGCAGTGGTGATCGACGAAGCGGGGATGATGCTCCGCAATTTTCCGGCGCATTATTACAATTACGGTGAAAATTTCAATCTGGGCGGTCAGCTGCAGAGTCTGGCGGCATCGGGCGTGCCGCTGGATGGGTGGCTGTTGGAGGATCTGCTGAAAAATCCAGAACTTGCGGCCAAATACCGGGTGCTGATCTTTGCCGGGATGAACCGGATCGACAAAGTGCGGAAAGATTTTCTGAAACGCTTGCAGAGTGATGACCGGATATTGATTTATCTTTCCGGTACCGGGCAGGTCGCCGGCGGCAGTTTTACCGGCTTTACCATCAAGCGCCACCGGGCTCCGGCAGACCACGAAGTTATTCCCGCCGCCGGAGAAAAGATCAATATGCTGTCGATCCTGCACAGCGAAACCGTGCTGGCGAAAAATATCGCCTCTGTTCCGGCAAAAAATTTCCGCCCGGTGCGCTTCAGCATCAGCGCAATTCCGGAAATCAAAATCCATGCCCGTTACAAAAGTGACGGTCTGCCGGCGATCGCTTCCCGGCAGTATCCGGCATACCGGACGGTTTACGTCGGCAATCCCGGCGGTTTGACTCCGGAATTTTTCAACCATCTGGTCAAAGCCGCCGGCGGTTTCACGGCAAGTGAAAGTGGTTTGCAGATCGACATGAATGACCGTTTTATGTCGGTGCATTGTGTGATCCCCGGCAAATATACCATCAATTTGCCGCGGCAGTGTCAGGTCATCAATTTGAAAGATGATTCGGCAGTGAAAGTTTCCGGACGGACGTTTACCGCAGATTTTGCTGCCGGCAGCAGTTATTGGTTTGAACTTAAGTAGCAGGAGGAAGTATGAAAAAAAGTTTATTGACTGCGATGTTGTGCAGTTGCGCCGGGATGCTCTGGGCGCAGACCGCCGGGTGGGATAATATTTCACCGCTGCGAGACCCGCTGCCGTACTGGAGCGAGAGTTTCGAGGGCAGTGTGGAACACGATTTGAAAGTTGAATTCCGCAATGGTGCCGCCGGGAGCGTCAAATATATTACTTCCGAAGTGCGCAGCGGCAAAAAAGCGCTGCAGATCACCAAAAGCAACCACGAGGGGTATATCCTGATCACGCCGCGGGTGCCGTATTGCGGCAAAATGGGAACTCAACTGCAAAGTGAAGTTTTTGTCCGCTGTACCAACTCCAATTTTGAATACACCCCCGGTTTTATCCGGATGTTCGGCAAAAAAGAGGATTTGTCCTATTTCAAAAAACTTGACGGCCGCGGTCCCGGCGGACCTAAAATGCAGTTTATCGCCAATACCGCCCCCGGAGTCTGGGAGCGCAAACTTGCCCGCTGGCAGATCGACCCCAAAAGCGGCACGGCGGTAACTCCGGCGATCGTAGTTTCCGGTGTGCCCTCGGTCAGCGTGTGGGATGATTGGCAGATCCGGGATTTGAAAACTGAATTGAAACGCTGGGATGCGATGCGCAAACGGCGCAGTGATACCAAAAATTATGATGTGGATATGATCCCGCAGGATGAATTTGAAAAAGCGCTCGCAGCTGATATCGACCATACCGGCAAGGTGGTGAAAATCAACGGCACGACCCGGTTGCTGATTGATGGCAAAATTACGGCTCCGGCGATTTATAAAGCGAAAAATTCGTCGCTGGATAAAAACGTGTTCAGCGGCAAAGTGTTGGAGAAATCCGGTTTGACCATCCAGATGAATCCCATCCGCTTCGGCAAAACTCCCCGCCGGGAATTCGGGATCTGGAGCAAAGACAAATTTGATGTGGCATCCGGCGTGGAACTGGTGCGCAAAGCGATGCGCAGCGCACCCAAATCCAACTTTATCCTGTCGGTGTCCATCGACCCGTATGTGGAATTCACCGCCGAACATCCCGACGAAGTTTGGGTGCATCACACCGGACAGGTCGTGTACGGCGGTTCCGTCCATGCCGACTTTTATGTGGAGCGGCAGAAAGGCTGGCCGTGGATCTCCATGCACTCATTGGTCTACCGGGAGGCGGTGAAAAAAAATCTCAAGTTGCTGATCGACGAATTGAAACGCACCGGCTTGAGCAAACGTATCGTCGGGATGCATATCGAAGGTCTGCATGATGGGCAGTTCGCGGTGCGCCATCTGGATTACGGCAAGCCTGCCACCGCCGCTTACCGGAAATATCTGCGGCAGAAATACGGTACCGTTGCGGCATTGAAAAAGGCGTGGAACCGGGATGATATCACCGGTTTTGAGACGGTCATGCCGCCGCAGCCGGACAGCAGTAAACGGATGCTCTCCCCGGAAAACGACCGGGAAACCTATGATTTCTTTTATTTCCAGAAAAATGCGCCGTTCCGGATGCAGGAGGATCTTGCCCGCCACATCCGCAAATGTTTCGGCAAAGAGATTTTTTTCATCCGCTATTGTATGGGAGCATTTGACGGAGTGCTGAATGGTGCTTATGATATAACCTCTTTTATCAATTCCAAAGAGATCGACATTATCTGCGCCCAGCCGCCGTACAGCCGCCGTACTCCGGCAGTGGGCTGCGGGGTCCGGCTGCCGCTGGAAAGTTTCCATCGTAACGGCAAAATGCTTGTTTTGGAATTCGATCTCCGCACTTATGCGGCAATCAGCCCGGAAACGGAGTTGCGCAACCTCGGTTTGAGTTATGCGGCGGATTTCCCGATGTGGCAGAGCATCAACCGCAAAATGGCTGGTCAGATGATCGCCCGCAATATGGGATACTGGTATCTGGATATGGCACCGGGCTGGTTCGCCGCCCCAGAGATCGCCAAAGATATCGGCAGTGCCGTCAAAACTTACCGCAAATTGATCAAATTGCCGAACTCGTGGAAACCGGACACGGCGTATGTGATGGATGAAGCGGGGATGATGTGGCGCAATGTCACCGGACATTATTATAATTTTGACGATGGTTTCATCAATGGCAATCAGTTGAATCTGCTGGCATCGTCAGGAGTGCCGTTTGATCTGTTTATGTTTGAAGATGTGCTGAAAGATCCGGCGGCATTGAAAAGGTATAAAACCATTGTTTTCGGCGGGGCGTATAATTTGGATCCTCCCCGGCAGAAACTGGTGAAATCTCTTGAAAACAGCAACCGGACTCTGGTGTTTTTAAGCGGTACCGGCAGCGTCGGCGGCAGTGAGGCGACCGGGTTCAAAATCGTGAAAACCCCGGCGCCGCAGGATCATGAGATCGTCCCCGAAGCGGGGGCGGGCAATATGCTTTCATCCATGCACATGGCTGTTTTTACCGAAAAATTCAATGCCGGTAAAGACCGGTACAGCCAGCCGGACCGTTTTCACGTCGTGCCGGAAAAAGGGGTTAACGTCGTTGCCAGATACAAAAAAGACCGCGCTCCGGCAGTCGTGTGGCGCAATAACGGTGATTTCAGGACGGTTTATATCGCCGATGCCGGCGGTTTGACTCCGGAATATTTCAACCGTCTGGTCAAAGAAGCCGGAGGTTTTGTGGCGAGCCGGTGCGGATTGCAAGTCGAGATGAACGGTAATTTTGTTTCGGTGCATTGTATCATGCCCGGCAGATATACGATCACGCTGCCGCAGCGCAGTACGGTGATAAACGGACGGAACAACAAAAAAATCGCTGCTGCGGTGACTGAAATCACCATTGATGCCGTTGCGGGCAGTACCTATTGGTTCATGTTGCAGCCATCCAGGAAATAATTTTGCTGTACCGTTTGACTTACCGGGATTTTATGTTAAATTAATAGAAAAACGGTAAATTGAAACGGAGGATAGATTATGGACGGAAATTTGTTGGCGGCGATTCGCAATGCCGGTCAGGAACAGGTATTGCGTTTTTACGGTGAGTTGTCTGCGGAATCACAACAGGAGTTCGAGGCGCAGTTGGCGCAGGTCAACTGGCAGGAACTGCCGCGTCTTGCCGCTGAATATGTGGTGAAACGTCCGGAAACGGTGATCCCCGCTGATTTGGCTCCCGCTGAATTTTTCCCGCTGGAGCCTGCCGACAGTGCCATGAGTGAGCTTTATCAGCGTGCCGATGCCAAAGGCGTGGAGCTGCTCCGTGCCGGCAAAGTCTGCTGTCTGACCGTCGCCGGAGGGCAGGGGACACGGCTCGGATTTGACGGGCCCAAAGGCACATACCCGATCGGACCTGCCACCAACCGGACACTTTTCGGCTATTTCGCTGAATCTATTGCCAGAGCGCAGGAAAAATACGGTAAACCCATCCTCTGGTTCCTGATGACCAGCCCGATCAACCGGGAGGCGACGGAAAACTTTTTCCGGGCGCAGAACTTTTTCGGTTTGGCGCCGGAGCAGGTCTTTTTCTTCACCCAGGGAACGATGCCCGCTTTCGGTACGGATGGCAAATTGCTGTTGAGTGCCAAAAATTCGCTGTCGCTCTCTCCGGATGGTCACGGCGGTACGCTGTTGGCACTGCGCCGCAGCGGTGCGTTGGAGATGATGGCTGCCAATGGCGTGGAATATATCTCCTATTTTCAGGTGGACAACCCGCTGGTGCCGGTGGTTTCGCCGCGTTTTATCGGACTGCATGCGTTGGAAAATTCCGAAATGAGTGCGCTGATGCTCAGCAAAACCAATTCCAAAGAAAAACTGGGCAATTTCTGTGTCTCCGGCGGCAAAGTCCAGATCATCGAGTACAGCGATCTGCCGGATGAATTGGCGGAAAAACGCAATCCGGACGGCTCTCTGGCATTCGTCGCCGGCAGTCCGGCGATCCATGTTATTTCCCGGCAGTTTGTGGAAAAACTCACCTCCGGCGGTACGCTGATGCTGCCGTGGCACCGGGCGGATAAAAAGATACCGGCTCTGGATGCCGATGGCAATATCGTCACTCCGGCAGAACCCAACGGGGTGAAGCTGGAATCTTTCATCTTTGATGCGCTGCCGCTGGCAGAAAAAGTGATGATCCTGGAGGGCGGACGCAGTGAAGTATTTGCGCCGACTAAAAACGCCACCGGAGTTGACTCCGCTGAAAGCTGCCGGATCATGATCTCCGAGCGCAACGCCAGACGGTTGAGCGCCGCCGGAGTAAATATTCCCCGCAATGCCGACGGCAGTGTCAATGCGGTGATCGAATTGTCGCCGCGGCTGGTATTCGACGATGCTGATGCTGTTGAATTGGTAAAAGCCACCGGTTTGCGCGCCGTATTGCCCGGAGAAACGGTGGTACTGTGAGTATCTGGCAGCGAAAAGATACCCGGAATGAATTGCCGGAAATCGAAACCGGATACCGGCCGCAGGGGATGCGCAATGCCATCGGATTACTGTTGGTGACGATGGTGTTGCTGGCATTCGGGCTGAATATGGTTTATTCTGCCGCCAGCGGCGATGATCCCAGCGTGACGGCGGTGCGTTTGTTCCGCAATCAGCTGTTGTGGGCGACGATCGGCAGTCTGGGCGGGTTGACGGCATTTGCGCTGGGGTATAAGTTTTTCTGCCGCCGGACATTATTGTGGCTGGCAGGGTGTGCGGTGCTGCTGCTGTGGGCGCGCTGTTCCAAAGAGGTCAACGGGGCGCACCGCTGGATCCATCTGGCGGGCTTCACCTTTCAGCCTTCGGAATTGACCAAAATCGCTGTGGCGATATTTGTCGCAGATTATTGTGCCGATCATGTGCGGACATTCGGCAGTTTCAACTGGAAAGTCCGGTACAGCATCTGGCCGCTGGGGGCCGCAGTCGGCTGTATGGTGGGGTTGATCCTGCTGGGTAAGGACCTCGGCACCTCGGCATTGGTTGGCGTGGTGGCATTTCTGACCATGTTTCTCGGCGGTTTGCGGTGGTATTACTGGCTGCCGGTACCGGTAGTGATAACCGGCGGAGTGTTTTTTATCAAGTATTTTGACCCGATGCGCTGGAGCCGGATGACCACATTTCTTGATCCGGAAAAATACAAAAGTCAGGGCGGCTATCAGCTCTCTAACGCATTTTATGCTCTCGGTGACGGTTTCTGGTTCGGCAGAGGTTTGGGAAACAGCCGGCAGAAAGCCGGGTTCCTGCCGGAGAACCACACCGACTTTATCATGGCGATCATCGGTGAGGAGTTGGGCTTTTGCGGAGTTCTGGCGGTAATAACGCTGTTTATTCTGTGGGGATTTTTTGCCTTCCGGATCGCTATTGGGGCGAATTCCCGCAAAGCGATGCTGCTCGGCGGAGCATTGACGCTGGGGGTGGTATTGCAGGCGATCATTAATCTGGGGGTGGTTTCCGGGACATTCCCGACCAAAGGTATGCCGGCGCCGTTTTTGAGTTACGGCGGCAGTAATATGGTTTGTTCACTGCTGGCGACCGGATTGCTGGTGGCGATCGCAATGGACAGTTGTGTGCCGGATTACAATGAAAAAATCGCCCGGACACTCCGGGAAAAACTGGGCAGACGTTAAATGGAGAAGTAATTGATGAGTTTGGAGCGTTTGGCGATCACCTGCGGCGGCACAGGAGGTCATTTTTTTCCGGGGTTGAGTATCGCCCGTGAGGTGAAATCACAGGGCAAAGAGGTGCTGATCCTGCTTTCCGGGGAACACTCTGCCGCCCAGAAAGAGATCGCTGAAAAATTCGGGATCACTGCCGTGGCGCTGCCGAATATGCCCAATCCCCGCAAAACTCCGTTCCGTTTTATCTGCGGACTGATCGGGGGATTTTTTGCGGCGCTGAGTCAGCTGCGTAAATTCAAACCGCAGGCGCTGCTGGGTATGGGATCATTTGCCACGTCGCCGTTGGTGGCGGCGGCATGGTGGCGGCGACTGCCGCTGTTTTTGCATGACGGCAATGCCCGCATCGGCAAAGCCAACCGGGTATTCAGCCGGAGCGCCAGAGTGCTGGGAACCGGTTTCCCGGCGGTGAATTCTCAAAACTGCCGGTGCCGGGTCGTTTGTACCGGCATGCCGGTGCGTCCGGAATTGCGGCAGTTTACCGGCTTGTCCAAAGCCGATGCCATTGCTGAATTAAATGCCGTTTTCGGCGTGGATTTTACCGCTGATCTGCCGGTCATCCTCGTTACCGGCGGCAGTCAGGGGGCGGCAATATTCAATCAGGTCATGCCGGAAGTTTTATGCGGTCGAACAGAAAAATTTCAACTTATTCATTTGACCGGCAAAGGCAAATTTGAGGAGACGGTTCAGGGCTATCAGCACGCCGGATTCCCGAAACTGCTGTTGGACAGCTGCAGTCAGATGGAATTGTGTCTGGGGGCGGCGGATCTGGTGTTCAGCCGTTCCGGCGGCAGTACGGCGGCGGAATTGTCACTTTTCGGCAAAGTTTCGGTGCTGGTGCCGTATCCGTATGCCGCGGAAGGGCATCAGACGGATAATGCGGCGTATTTTGAGTCGCACGGGGCGGCAAAAATGGTGGCAAACAGTGAATTCACGGTTGCAAAAGTTGATTCTCTGCTGGATGATTTTTTCGGCAACCGGGAAAAATGGGCGCAAATGGGAACGGCGATGCGGGAACTGGCAGTGCCGGATGCGGCGGCAAAAATGGTTGCGGAAATTTCCGCCGCATTGGATTGAATTGTGCCGCAGTTGATGGTATAGTATATCAAAGGCATATTTTTTCAGAAAGCAGATTATGAAACGTTTGATTTTAATAGTTTTAAGTTTGGCGATCGTGATGGTGGCATTCCCGCCGCCGAAAGCAAAGGCGATCGACCCGATCACGATGGCGATTCTCGCTCCGGTGGCGATGAAAGCGGCAGAGGCGGCAAAGCCGTATCTGATCCGGGCGGCGGTCGGAACCGGTGAGGGGTTGCTGAAAATCGGCAAAGACGCGTTTCAAATCCTGTATTTACCGCTGGGATTATGCGAAATGACGATCGGTGCGCCGTTCAAGAAATTCCGCAAAGGCATGGTGCATGTCGTGCGCGGCGGCGTGGTTGCTCCCACCAGATTATTTCTGCATATTTTGATTTTGCCGGTCTACATGGTCGGGGCGAGAGTCAATATATGAAACCGCCCCCGGCTCCGGATGCTCCACTGCCGCCGCGACGGCATGGATTGCGGCGGCGCCGCACCGAATTGCTGACATTGTGGTACGGCGAAGAGCGTGCGGCGGTCGAAATCGCCGCCCACACGGTGCAGCCGAAAAGCATCGGCAGTTTGATCGACCATGAACTTTCCCGTCTCCACAGCCCGGAAAGCAGTGCATTGATTCAGCTGCGTACCCATTGGAGCGAGTTGCTTGGTGCCGGATTTTCCCGCTTCACGGAACCATTGTCACTGCGTGATGGAGTATTGACATTGAAAGTCCGTCACAGTGCCTTGCTGATGGAACTGCAGCCCTCGCAGGATTTGATTTTGAAGCGTATTCACTCAAGATTTGATATTGTTACTTCCATAAAATTTACCGTTTGACCAGAAAGGGAAACCAGATGAAACGTGAACCCGGAAATTTGCTGATTTGGGGCTTTGGCAATCATGAACCCATTGATATGTACCGCCGCTGCGGTATTTCCACTACCGGAGGCGTGCCGGGGAATGCCCGCTGGTTGAAAAAGTGGCATAATTTCTATGACAGTGATGAATCTGTGGCGTTATTGCAGGATATGGGGGTGAATATTCTCCACTGCCGTTTTTATAAAGGCATGGGCTGGGAGCATGAACAGCACGACTTCCCGGCGGTGCGCGAATTTGCTTTGCGCTGCCGCAAACGGGGAATAAAAGTTATCGCCTACGTCCAGCACGCGACGCTCTATTGGGAGTTGATGCAGAAAGAAATTCCCCATTTGCGCGCTTGGGCGATCATCGGTGCGAATGGCAAACCTGCGATCTACGCCGGTAAAGAGTATTGGCGCTGGGCACCGTGTCCGAATAATCCGGAATACCGGGACTACATCTGTAAAATTCTCCAAATCGCCATGGATGCCGGCTGCTTTGACGGTGTGTTGTTTGACAATGTGGGCAATTACCCATGTTACTGTCCCCGCTGTCAGCAGAAATTCCGTGAATATGTGAAAACGCATTATGATTTTGACTTCCTCGATCCGGATTACATCGAATTGCCGCCGATGCCGGCGATCGACAGTGAAGTTCAGGATCCGCTGCAGCAGGCGATGTTATCTTTCCGTCAGGAAACTCTTACGGAGCAGTATCGGCAATTCCGCGATTATATCAAATCCCGTCAGCCGGATTTTATACTTTCCGGCAATTATCCGCTGGTGACAATGCAGTACAGCGCATTCAATCTCGGCGGGGATATGGTGGAACTGTCAAAAGTATTTGACCTGATCATGTCACAAAGTTCCAATCTGGTAAAAGTCGCCGACGGTTGCGTGATAAGTCAGGTGCCGGAACTGAAATTTGCCCGGGCAGCAGGAATTCCTGATCTGCCGTTGACCGATGGTTGTGCCGCCACGCTGGATTTGGCAGAAGAGTTTCTGATTGCCCGGTTTTGCGAATCACTCTTTGGCGGTGGAATTCTGGTGGAACGCTCGGCAATGCGGCCGAAACGCGGCGGAGAACCGGATATGGCAGTCATTGCCCACCGTAAACAGATCCTGAACCGGATTAAAGCGTGGCACCGGGAATACAAATCTCTGCTGGATATGCCGCATTACGAACCGATCGGTGTACTTTTCAGTAAAGAGTCTGTTTATAAATCGTATGATTCCGTCGAAAATACAGTTAAAGTGCAGGAATCGCTGATGCGCAATCATCTGCCGTTCCGGTGTGTGATCGCCGATGCCAATGGCATCAAAATGGAAAACCTTGCCGGATGTACGACTCTGATCGTGCCGGGGGCGAAACTGCTGTCAGATAAAGTGGTGACACAGCTGCAGAATTTTGCCGGGCGGTTGATCGTGATTGGTGATGAGTGCGGTGATTATGATGAAAATTATGCCCAGCGGGCGGAGAATCCGTTTGCCGGTGCGGAAAAAATCTCCATGCCGGAACACCAAGTCCGGCTCGCCCGTTTCCGCACGGAAATACAGTATGTGAAAGATGATTGGCGGCAATATTTCCCCGACATGCCGGAGGTTGAACTTAATGCCGAAAGCGTGGTGGACTTCAAATGCGATGACGACGGCGTGATAACCGGGGTGCTGATCTCTTCACCGGTGGTTTCCGGCGGCGGCACGGTGGCTCTGCCGGAGGGCGAATGGTTTGTGGAACCATTCGGTGAAATCAAACGTCCGGCGGAGTATAAAGATGGCAAAGTCGTTATTCCAACATTCCGCGGCGGATGTATTATTTGTTGTGAATGATATCATTTTTATAGTTTAATAAAAGAAGAATCCGAAAATGAAAAAATTTATTTTATTGCTTGTGACATTGAGTGTCACTCTTCTGCCGGCTGCCGCAGATTATCAGGTCATGGTGCTGGGAGATATTCATTTTGATGCAAAAAAATACCACACCTCTCCGGATGGAAAAATCGTGACCCGCTATTCTGAACCATATGTGGAGATGTGGAAGGGAAAAGCGCAGAATATGCTCCGGAATTCGGCAGAAAAAATGGATAAAAATTTTCCGTTTGTCATTCAGCTTGGCGACTTTATTCAGGGGTATACGGCAACGAACGAAGGTTTGGCGCAGATGCTTACGGAATCCTTTTACGAGGTCAAAAAATTCTTTCCGAACCACAAACTGCTGGTTGTTAAAGGCAACCACGATGTCCGCCGGCAAACTTCCGTGAAATTTGTCAACGGTAAAATGATACAGACGGCATCATGGGAACATCAAATCTATGAACAGACATTCCTGCCGCTTATGGCCAGAGAACTGGGCAGAGCATCTGTGAAATCAAATTACGCAGTCGTTTATAACAATGACCTTTACATTTTTTATGATGATTTTGCTGAACCGCAGCCGCAGACATCCATCAATTTTCTCAAAGATACTCTTGATGCGCATCCGGATGTCCGCAATATCTTTTTTATCACCCATATACCGCTGTTGCCCTCTGGCGTTTACAAAACGGGCTGGCTGCTGCCGAGTTATCCGGAAGTGGTGAAAATCCTCGCCCGGCGCCGCAATGTAATCATTCTGGCCGGAAACTCCCATCAGCCGTCATTTTTGCAACTTAAAGTCGGAAACAACACTCTCACCCAACTGGTCGTCAGCAGTATCGCTTACTCCTGGGGCAGCAGCAAAAATGCCGAAATCATTGCAGACAGTAAAGAGCAGTTTTACGCAATTTTGAATAAAGACGGAAAAATGTCCAACCCCAGCACCAGCAAAGCTATGAAATTTCTGGAGCCGCTCAAGGTCGAAAAGCTGATAATTTACCGCAGGGAGACGATGCGGGGATTTGCCGTCCTGAAAATCCGGGACAATGGCTCGGTCGATGCCGAAATTTACAACAGCCCATCCCCCCGGCCGGCGGCGGTCATAAAATTACGCTGATGCGTCTGAAAAATTGTATATACGGTAAAAAAAATCAGCACCGGAAACGGTGCTGATTTTTTTGTTGCTGATAACTCAGAGCGTCTGACAGACGGTGATAACGATTTCACCGTAGATGTCTTCGGCGCTGCAGCCGCGGGAAAGGTCGTTAAGCGGCGTGGCAAGCCCCTGAAGCACCGGGCCGTAGGCCTGGGCATGGGCAAGGCGCTGGACGAGTTTGTAGGCGATATTGCCGGCATTGAGATCGGGGAAGATCAGAATGTTGGCAGCACCGGCAAGCGGGCTGTCCGGGGCTTTGGCTTTAGCGACGGACGGCACGAGGGCGGCATCGGCCTGAATTTCGCCATCGCAGAGGATGTCGAGTTTTTCAGCGGCGACTTTATCCGCAAATTTTTTGGAAGCGGCGGTGATTTTTTCCAGAATTTCATTCTGGGCGCTGCCGTGAGTGGAGAACGAGAGGAACGCCACTTTCGGCTGTTTGCCGATCAGCGCACGGTAGGTGGTGCTGGTCGCCATGGCGATATCAACGAGCATATCGGCATCGGGATTCGGGTTGACGCCGCAGTCTGCGAACATCAGCACGTCATCACCGGCGGGGCTCGGAGTGGCAAGATCCATCACGAAGCAGCTGCTGGCGCTTTTGATCCCCGGAGCCGTTCCGATGCAGTGGAATGCGGCACGGAGCATATCGGCGGTGGAGGCGATACTGCCGGCAACCAGACCGTCAGCAAGTTTGTTGCGGCACATCATGGCGCCGAAATAAATGCGGTTGGAGACCATCGCCAGAGCTTTTTCCTCGGTGACGCCTTTGGCTTTGCGCATTTCATACATTTCAGCGGCGAACTGTTTCAGCAGATCGGAAGCCAGATAGTCGATGGCTTCAAATTTGCGTTCGGTAACACCGGCTTCGGCGCAGGCGGCGGAAATTTCCGCTTCAGTACCGAGGACGATGACTTTAGCGACGACTTTTTCTTCCACTGCTTTGTTGGCGGCGACGACCACGCGGGGGTCCTGACCTTCCGGGAGGACGATGGTGCGGCTGACACTGCGGGCTCTTTCTGCGAATCTGTCAATAGCGGACATAGTTGAATTTCTCCTGTAATTATTTGCCAAAAACGATTTTTGCGGTAGTGAGAGCGATCATTTTTTCCTCGTCGGTGGGCATGACGATCGCTTTGATTTTGCTGTCGGCAGTGGAGATGACACCGGCTTTGCCGAAGCACTCTTTATTGGCGGCTTCATCAAGCATAATGCCCATCGGATAAAGCTGTTCGATGATCCGTTTACGGGTGTTCACGGAAAATTCACCGATACCGCCGGTGAAAACGACCGCATCCGTATTGCCGACCATCAGGAAGTAGGAGCCGATGTATTTGACGATGCGGCGGACGAACATTTTGATCGCCAGCGCCGCACGTTCATTGCCGGCAGCGGCGGCGGCTTCCATATCGCGCATGTCACCGGTATTGATACCGCCGACACCGAAAAGACCGGATTTTTTGTTGAGGATGTTATCAACTTCACGCGGGGTGGAGCCGAGTTCGATCATGCGGATGACCGCCGCCGGATCCATGTCACCGGAACGGGTCCCCATCATCAGACCTTCCAGCGGGGTCAGACCCATGGTGGTATCGACGACTTTGCCGCCTTTGACCGCCGCCATGCTGCAGCCGTTGCCGAGGTGGCAGGTGATGATGTTGGTATCTTCCACGGGTTTGCCGAGGTATTTAGCGGTTGCCAGCGTGACGTAGTGGTGGCTGGTGCCGTGGAAACCGTATTTGCGGATGCCGTGTTCGGTATAATATTCATAAGGAATGGCATAGAGGTATGCTTCCGGGGGCATGGTCTGGTGGAACTGGGTGTCAAACACTGCCACATTCGGCACACCGGGGATCGCTTTTTCGCAGGCTTCGATACCGGCGAGGTTGGCGGGGTTGTGCAGCGGGCCGAGGGGGAAGCACTCACGGATGATGGCTTTGACGTTATCATCGACCTGCATCGGCAGGGTGATTTTTTCGCCGCCATGCAGCACCCGGTGACCGACAGCTGCGATTTCAGAGAGAGATTTGATAACGCCGTTTTCCGGATCGACCAGCTGTTTGCAGATTTCGGTAAAAGCGCCGACGTGATCGGCGACCGGGATCTCCTGTTCGAGTTTGAAGCCATCGGCACGTTTGTAGACCAGATTGGGGTTGGCACTGCCCAGGCGTTCAAAGACGCCTTTGGCGAGAACGGCTTCGTTTTCCATTTCGAACAGCGTGAATTTCATCGAGCTGCTTCCGGCATTGATGACCAGAATTTTCATTACCTTTCCTCCTGAAAAAATTGGTAGTTTTCTGTTGTGAGTTGTAACCCAATTAATATAGCACCAAAGGTGACAAATTTCCACCGCTGTACCGTTTTTTTGAAAAAACACGAAAAAAAACGCATTTTTTTGAAAAAAAAGGTTGAAAAAAGTACTGAAGTGTGGTAAAATAGGTGCGGATAGGTATGAAAAGGAACAAATAGGAATGGCAAGTAATTCAATAGGGGAACTTTTTCCGGGGCTTTACCTCGACAGTTTCGACCATGTGCTGGATGCGCAGGGTCGGGTTTCCCTGCCCAGTGAATGGCGCAACAGGGACGGCGAGACCGAAATGGTGCTGCTGCCCACTGCGGATAAAGCACTGGTGCTGCTGCCATTGGAAGTTTTTATGGAGTTTGTGAAAAAAGCGGCAAAAAAAGCGATCGCCAACCCGAATATCCAGCGGGCATTGGCGCATCTGGGCAGTAATTCCAGCCGCTGCCGCTGTGACAAACAGGGACGTATGGCGCTGAAACGGAGCATGCTGGACTCCATCGGGGTCGGCAAGACGGTGAAATTGATCGGTGCGGTCAACCATATCCGCATTTGTGCGCCGGAAAATTGGAATCCGTCTGAAAATTCTGCGGAGTATCTCAGCGAGATCCAGGCGATCAGCGACGGCAATGACAATATAGATGAACTTGGCAGCATGCTGCAGGGAGTTTTCGGTAAATGAGTGCGGTTGAATTCAAACATATTCCCGTTTTGGGGCAAGCGGTGGTGGAGCATCTGACATTTGATGCTTCGCATCCGGCACGTTTGATCGACGGCACGGTCGGCGGCGGCGGTCACAGCGCCATGCTGCTGGCAAAGTACCCGAAACTGGAATTGCTGGGCATTGACCGGGACAGTATGGCTCTGGACGCTGCCGCTGAAAATTTGAAATTTGCCGCAGAAAGGGTGATGCTGGTGCGGGGCAATTACGCTGAACTTGCCGCATTGGCAGTGGAACACAACTGGGATCAGGTGGATGGGATATTGCTTGACATCGGAGTTTCTTCGCCGCAGCTGGATATTCCGGAACGGGGTTTTTCGTGGCGGAGTGACGGTGCTTTGGATATGCGTATGGATCAGCGGGCGGAATTGACCGCCGGCAGATGGCTGAACCGGACAAGCGAAGCTGAAATGGAACGGGTGTTCCGGGAGTACGGTGAAATCAATAAATCCCGGGCGCTGGCAAAAAAAGCGTGTGAAATGCGAGCTGAAAAACCGTTTGCCCGTACCGGTGATCTGGTGAAATTGACCGATGCGGTGCTGGGCAAGTCCCGTCCGGGCAAACTGCCCCATCCGACACTGGTGTTTCAGGCGGTCAGGATCGCAGTCAATGATGAATTGAAACAGTTGGAAACCGGTTTGAATACCGGTGTGCAGATGCTTGCCAGCGGCGGGCGGATGGCGGTGATAAGTTTCCATTCGCTGGAGGATCGGATCGTGAAAAACTTTTTCCGGCGGGAAAGCACCCAGTGTGTCTGTCCGCCGGGATTGCCGGTGTGCTGCTGCGGGCATGAAGCCGCATTGAGAATCGTGACCCGGCACGCCGTGACCGCTGATGCGGAAGAGGTGGCGGCAAACAGCCGTTCGGCATGTGCCAAACTGCGGGTGGCAGAGAAAATTTAAGTAAAACACTTTAATATATACAGGAGCGTAAAACGATGAATATTCAGCCTGGAAATTCAGTCCGGCGGCGACCGGTCAAACAAGAAAAAAACACTTCCAACGGCGTGTCAGAGATCTGTTCTCTGATCGCACTGGTGTTGCGTACCGCCATGATTATCGGCATGTTCGGTACTTTCTGCTATGCGTATGTGACTCTGGGCAACCGGATCACGACGGCGGCAGGTGAGGCAAAACATATCAAAGAACAGATCGCCCGGGAAAAACGGGAGACTATCGGTTTGAAAGGCATTGAAGCGCAGCGATCTTCACGGGATTATGTGATGGCGCAGGTGCGGCGGTTCAATTTGCCGCTGACCCCGGCACGCTATCATCAGACCCGGCGGTTGACGGTGTTGACCGCAGAACAGGCGGCGCAGACCCAATTGCAGCGTTCCCGCTATGAAACTGCCGCCCGCACCGGGCATAATTACCGGGTCAGACCGTAATGAATCCTTTACGGTCAGTGCAGCTGAAATTACTGGCATGCGCTGTGGTATCGCTGTTGGTCATGCTGGCGATATCATGGCGCTTCGGTGTGGTGCAGATTCTGCGGCACGAGGAGTTTGCCAAAAAAGCTGCCAAAGGGCGCACTGATACCAAAGTTATCAAAAAGGAACGGGGCAGGATTTTGGATGCTGACGGCAATCTGCTGGTCGGCAATCTGCCGCGGGTCGAAGTGACCTGCGCTCCTTATGGTGTGGTTTGCGAGCCGTTCAACCATTTGAAAAAGTCTTTGAAAAAAGGCGACCGGGAAAGTATTCAGCGTTTGCAGTTGGAACGGCGGCGTGAAGTTGCCGAACTGCTGACCGAATATTTCGGCAGAGCAGACATTGATTATTACAAAGCGTTGAAGCCGCTGAACCAGCGCCGTACCAGAGACGGCAGATGGGAGTGGCTGCCCAACCGCT
This sequence comes from Lentisphaerota bacterium, assembly GCA_015061865.1. GTDB lineage: Bacteria > Verrucomicrobiota > Lentisphaeria > Victivallales > Victivallaceae > UBA1784. Next base: position 84 of record SUVU01000009.1, on the reverse strand, counting down.
ATCTGCTGGTAGCTCCGGCGGCGACGGTCGAGCAGTGCGATGCATTTAAAGCCGAGCTGGCAAAGCGCAAAATTTCCGCCAAAA
>SUVU01000114.1 GCA_015061865.1 Lentisphaerota bacterium | reverse complement strand
ACCCGGTGGATGCAGCGTGCGGCAATGTCGTGTTTTGCGCCGAGTACGGTGCGGGAGTGTACTACCGTACTCGACCGCACCGGCACAGAAGCAAGGCGCGAAAGTGCCCGCGATGCGCCACCGCCGGACTTGTCCCGCCGCAGCCTTGGGTTAAGGCGGATCATAATTCGGTCAGGATTTGTACCCAGATCCGGTTGATATCATCTTTGCAGGAAATTTGTTCAGCACGCAGTTTGATCTCTTTTTCGCTCCCGCCATTTTTGATTTTGCAGGTGAGAATATCACCACTGGCAGTGCCGGAAACATAACTCCAGCCTTTTAATTTCTTATTGACCTGGGTCGCCAATTCAAAAATCAGGTCGCCGTCTTCTTCCAGATATTCCGGATGTTCACGGTAATCAAACGGGAACCGGTAATAGGTGAAAGCGTTACGTCTGTCGATGAAAATCGGTCGTGTCAACTCTTTTTTGCCGTGGCGGTTGCGGGTGAATGTCACCGTGCCGGAGTATTGTTCGTGATCCACTCTTTCCAGATAGATGTTGGAAAAAGTGGCATCCCGGTAAAAGAAATAGGACAAATTACAGGCGTTGGGAAAAAAGTCTGCTTTGGCAATATCACACATCCCCGGAGCGCCGTCACGGTTATTGCGTTTTCTGGTCATCGCATAGACCTGATTGCCTTTCAGGGATTCCGGCGTGACTTTGAAAAACCAATAGCAGCCGTATGCGATACCGCCCAGCACCGCCAATACCAGCAGGATTTTAGTGATGATTTTCACTGCCCGGAATTTGTCTTTGGTATCGTAATTTACCCGGGCGTGTACAGTTTTCTGTTCATAAAAAGGCTTCTGGTCGATGACTTCTCTGGTGAGTTGAAATTTTTTCCGGCAGTATGGACACTCCAGAAGGGAGTTGAGCCAGTCACTGTCCACCGACATCGGTTTGGTACATTGCGGACACTGGATTTGAATTGCAGCCATGATATGTGTAACTCCTGTTATTATTGTTTCATCCGTCCCCGGAAAAGCACAATTCCGGATAATATATAAAAACCATCGACAAAATCGACAAAATACCATTGTAACCCCTGAAACCAGCTCAAAGTGAATTTCAGATTTATATAATATACACAAATATCCGCAAAAATCTATCAGCAAACGCAATGTTTTATGGATTTTATGGTTTTACGGCAATATTCTCCGGTTTGACAAATCGCCGCTGAAGTGGTATATTTCAAAATACGGTGCGTTGATATTTACCAGAAAGGAAGAGCGATCATGCGAAAAAAATTTATGATGCTGGCAATGGCGGTTTGCGGTTGTCTGGCGGTGAGTGCCGCCCCGGTGACAACGGATAAAGCCCCCGAAAACAAAGCCGTTGAGGTGAAAAAAGCTCCGGCAGTAAAGGCTCTCCCGGCAGCAAAAGCTGTGCCGGAAAAATCATACCGGCTGCCCGCATTGAGCGAAAAAGGTTCCTGGACGATGGTGGTCGTGCCGGATACCCAGACCTATGTCAAACAGATCGAGAATCAGGGTATTCTGGATATGATGCTGGCGTGGATCGTCCGCCGCCGGGAGGAAATGAATATCCGTCAGGTGCTGTTCACCGGGGATCTGACCTACGGCAATGATACTTACCGGGTCATTCAGGAACCCGGAGTGCGTTTCACCCGCAACGGCAGATTGAGCGATCTGGTCGCCCACGAGCAGTGGCAGGCGTTTTCCCGGCTGATGGAGCGTCTGGACGGTGAAGTGCCCTACATTCTCTGCACCGGCAACCACGATTACGGCTATTACAGCGCCAACAACCGCAAATGCCGTTTGAACGAGTATTTTCCGACCGACCGCAATCCGCTGACCCGCCGTCAGCTTTTTGAGTGTGCGCCCAATGCGTTCGGGGATATTACGCTGGAAAATGCGGCGTATGAATTCACGGCTCCGGCGCCGGACAACCGTAAATTTCTGGTGATCTCTCTGCAGTTCGCCCCGACGGATGCCGATTTGGCATGGGCTAAAAAAGTGGCTGACAATCCGAGATTTGCCAACCATATCGGCATCGTACTGACCCACTCCTACATGAAAGCCGAGGGCGTGCGGATCGAAAAAGAGAAATACGCTCTCAGCAAAGCCGGCGGCAATCCCGGCGAAGCGATCTTTCAGAAACTGGTCTACCCTGCCAAAAACATCCGGCTGGTGGTCGCCGGTCACGTCTGCCGTCCGGACCGGTGGGATCGCAGTGTCGGATTCGCTGAAACCAAAAACTGCATCGGCAAAAGCGTCGCCCAGATGGTTTTCAACACGCAGGCGATCGGCGGCGGATTTTCCGGCAGCGGCGGTGACGGCTGGCTGCGGCTGCTGGAATTCATGCCGGACGGCAAAACGGTCAAAGCCACCACGTTTTCACCGTTTTTCGGCGCTTCACCGTCAACTTTCCATCTGGCGTGGAAAGAGGATGCCCGCAACAGTTTCACCTTTGTTATTGATTAACAGTTATTGGAGGCAAAATCATGAAAATTGCAATTACCTGTGAAAACGGGTCGGTCTTTCAGCACTTCGGACATACTCCGGAATTTGCGGTGTTTGAAATCGAAAACGGTAAAATCACCGCTTCTAAAATGCTTTCCAGCGGCGGCAGCGGCCACGGGGCTCTGGCAACATTGCTGACTCTGGAGCAGGTCGATGTCCTGATTTGCGGCGGTATCGGCGGCGGTGCGATCAATGCGCTCGGCAGTGCCGGTATCGAAGTCATCGGCGGGGCCGAGGGCGATGTGCGGCAGGTTGCTGAAGCATTTGCCGCCGGGACATTGCAGGTGCGGCAGGATTTCCACTGCAACCACCACCACCACGGCGAAGGACATGATTGCGGTTCGCACAGCTGCGGTTCCGGAAATTGTTCGCATTGAATTGTGAAAAATGGCGGCGGAGTTTCATGATCTGAAGAAACTTCGCCGCTGTGCTGTTAAAACTATGAAAATTGTCAGAATTGATTTGAATTGATACATTTTTGTGGTTTGTATTCTGCACCAGATACGCTATATTTCAGCAAGTAATATCTGGTATTTCCGGAGGATGAAAATGTTGAAAGTTTGTATCAATTTCGAAACCGGCAACGGCCGTCTGGATGGGCATTTTACCGAATTTGCCTTTACCGGTCTGCCGGGAGTGGAGATCGCTGCGCTTGCCGATTCCAATCCGGCGGCACAGGCGACTTACCATTTGACAGGAGCCAAGCGCCTTTACACCTCGTATTTGGAGATGATGGAGACAGAGAAGCCGGATATCGTCATCCTCTGTTCCCGTTTGCCTGACGAACATTATGAGCAGATCAAGTACGCTTTGGAACACCACTGCCATGTGTTGTGCGAAAAACCTCTGGCTTCTGATCTGTTTCAAGCGGATGAATTGCTCGCTCTGGCGCGGAAAAACCATTGCCAGGTGCAGATCGCCCATCTGGCGCGTTTTGCTCCGGCGTTTCATAAAATGCGGGAGATGATCCGTGCCGGAGAGATCGGCAGAGTATTGAGCTGCTATATGCGCGGTAAAGAGGATAACCGCGGCGGCGGCGAAGATATGCTGGTACTGGGAACGCACATTTTTGATGCCGCCTGCTGGCTTTTCGGCTTGCCGGAACAGGTTTATGCGGACATCCGCTGGCAGGGCAGAGCGATTACCTGTGCCGATGCGATTGCGACTTCCGAACCGCTGGGGCCCTGCGGCGGCGATGATATTTTTGCGCTTTACCGTTTTCCGGGGGAGATCAACGGATTTTTTGAAAGCCGCCGGGATCTGGTTCCCAAATGCGACACCCGTTTCGGGCTGACCGTCTGCGGTACCAAAGGCGCATTGACCATCCGTTACTCCGGCAATCGTGAATTGCGTATCAGCCGCGATTTCCCGGTGCCGATCGAGGATCAGACCACGTTTGAAGTTATTCCGTCGGCAGAATTTCCGGAAATTCCCGGTGCGGAGGCGATCAATATGGCAGATTGGCACATTGATCCGCAGTATTACTGCAACCATTATTACGTTGAAAACAACCGCCGTGCCGCGTGGGATCTGCTGCAGGCGATCCAAACCGCTTCCACTCCGGAAGCCGGGATCGAGTCGGCGCTTCATTCGCTGGAAATGATTACCGGAGCATACCAGTCAGCGATCGCCCATGCGCCGGTGAAATTACCATTGGTTGACCGGAAACATCCGTTAGCGTGAAATTATTATTCCAAAAAAACAGGTGAATTTTATGAAAATTAAATCCATTAATTTCGTTGCCCGCGGCGAAGTGGAATTGCAGGAAATCGATCTCGATCCGGTGCTCGCTCCCAATGAAGTGCTGCTGAAAACCGTCTGCACTCTGGTTTCGCCGGGGACGGAATTCGCTTTTCTCAACGGAGTTACCAATCGCGGCGATGACGGCATTTATCCCACCACGCTCGGTTACAGTGCCGTCGGCATTGTTTTGGAAACCGGTTCGGCGGTGACCCGGGTCAAAGCCGGTGACCGCTGCTTGTGCTATCACAGTTTTCACCGCAGTTACCAGAAAATGCCGGAACGCGACGTCGTCAGGATCATGGACGATAAACTGCCCGCCGAAGAAGCCGTTTTCTGCGTCGTCGGCTGTATGGGATTTCAGGGCGTGCGCCGCTGTCGTCCGGAATTCGGCGAGTCGCTGATGGTCATGGGACTGGGATTGCTGGGCTTGTTTGCGATCCAGACGGCGCGGTTGTCGGGCTGTTTCCCGGTGATCGGTTTGGACTTCCACGAATCCCGCCGCAAAATGGCACTGCAGCTGGGGGCGGATGCCGCGTTTTCGCCGGATGATCCGGAATTGAAAGAAAAGATCATGGCGTTGACCGGCAACGGCTGCAATTCGGTGATTGAAGTCACCGGCAACCCGCAGGCGGTGGTGCAGGGATTGAAACTGACCGCGCCTTTCGGCAGAGTGGCATTGGTCGGCTGCTCCCGGACGCTGACGCAGGAGATCGACTTCTACAACCTCGTTCACCGGCCCGGAATTTCGGTTATCGGTGCGCACAATATGGCGCGGCCGCTGGATGACCGCCGACCCGGAGTCTGGACGATGCCTGAAGATATGGCGACGCTGCTGAAATTTATGTCCGCAGGCAGACTGCACAGCCGTCCGCTTATCAATGTCATCACCGAGCCTGCCAATGCTCCGGCGGTTTATGCTAAACTTTTTGCCCGTGACCCTGATCAGCTCGGGGCGGTGTTTGACTGGCAAAATTATTAATCAGGGAGACATTGACGATGAAAGCGATACTTATTGATGACGCTCACCAGTTGTATTTGAGTGACGTGCCGGATCCGCAGTTGAAACCCGGTTATGTGGTCATTGACGTATATGCCGCCGGATTGAACCGGGCGGATCTGCTGCAGGCAGCCGGAAAATATCCGCCGCCTCCGGGGTGGCCGACCTGGCCGGGTTTGGAGTGTTCCGGGGTGATTTCGCAGGTTAATCCGGGCAGCAAATGGCAAGTCGGCGACAAAGTCTGCGCGCTGCTCGGCGGCGGCGGTTACGCTGAAAAAGTCCTCGTCCCGGAAGGGATGGTCATGCCCGTGCCGGATGGAGTTTCCATGCTGGAAGCGGCGGCAGTGCCGGAAGTTTACACGACGGCGTTTCTGAATCTTGTCCGGCTGGGAAATCTGCGCGCCGGAGAAACTTTGTTTGTGCAGGCCGGAGCAAGCGGTCTGGGCATCGCCGCGATTCAGCTGGGTAAATTGCTCGGCGCGAAAGTCGTTACCACCGTCGGTTCTCCCGAAAAAGCCGAAGCCGCACGGAAAATCGGTGCGGATGTGATCATCGAGCGCAAACGTGAAAACGTGGTCGAAGTGCTGAAACAGCATTCGGTGGATGTCGCTCTGGATTGTGCCGGCGGCGCATTGCTCGGACAGTGTCTGGATGCGATGAATCCCGGCGGCAGATGGATTCTGGTCGCCACGCTGGGCGGCGAAAGCACCGAAGTCCCTTTGCGGGTATTGTTGAAAAAACATATCCGGCTGATGGGCAGTACGCTGCGCAGCCGCAGCGATGAGGAAAAAAGCGATATTCTCAAACATCTTGGAGAATTGGTCATGCCGAAAATCGCTGACGGCACGATCCGTCCGGTGATCGACCGGACGTTCCCGTTTGTCGAAGCCGCCGCCGCTCATGCGGTGCTGGCAGCACAGAGCAATATCGGCAAAGTCATGCTGACATTTTAAGCGGAAAATGCCGCAGAACGGGAAACCGTTTTGCGGTATTTTTTTATCCTGTTTTTGCACCGGAGCAATCTTGAAAAACCGGTTTTCCGGTGCTATGTTTTCTGCATGACAGCACTGTAAACGGCAATCGTGGAGGCGTTTTTCGTACCGCAATGAATGAGACATTTGTATTTACCACTCCGGCAAGCGAAAATCTGCCGTTCAGATTGGATCTGGCAGGGACAACTTTGTGCGACCCCGGCTACCGGATCACCCGCAACTGTTCGCCGTATTTCGTGCTGGAGGCGGTTCAGGACGGCTACGGTAAACTGCAGGTCAACGGCGTGGAATATCTGGTCGAACCGGGGGATTGTTATTTACTCCCGATCCATACCCGCCACTGCTACGCCAGCGATCCGGATGCGCCGTGGGTGAAATACTGGTTCAATTTTTCCGGCACGCTGGTTCCCGAACTGCTCCGCAGTTACCATCTGCACAATGTGGTGCTGTTCAAAGGTA
>SUVU01000113.1 GCA_015061865.1 Lentisphaerota bacterium | reverse complement strand
GGGAGGAAACCTCACCGTGTGGGGTTTGCCTCCCCAAGCGTAACCACGCAAAATATCAAAAAAACCGCTTGCAGACTGCATACAAAAAACGCCGCCCCGAATCGGGGGCGGCGTGAGCCCCTGCAAAAAAAAGCGTAACCCCGCCAAATATCAAAATAACCCGCCTGCAGACTGCAAAACTGAACCACGCTGACATAAAAAACGGGACTGCCGCTGGCGGCAGTCCCGTGAAGTACTGATCAAATCAGTAGTTTTTGGCTTCGATTTCGAAGTAAGCGCGCGGATGTTTGCAGGTCGGGCAGAGTTCCGGAGCTTTTTCGCCGATGTAGACGTGACCGCAGTTGCGGCATTCCCAACGGTTTTCACCGGTTCTGACCCAAACTTCACCGCTTTCGATATTGGCGAGCAGTTTGCGGTAGCGTTCTTCGTGACGTTTTTCGATGGCGGCGACGAGTTCAAACTGTTTGGCGATGTCGTTGAAACCTTCAGCTTTGGCTTCTTCGGCGAAGTTTTTGTACATCTGGGTCCATTCTTCATTTTCGCCTTCGGCGGCGGCTTTCAGGTTATCCATGGTCGAGCCGATACCGGAAAGGGCTTTGAACCAGAGTTTGGCGTGTTCTTTTTCGTTGTTGGCGGTCGATTCAAAGATCGCGGCGATCTGCTCGTAACCCTCTTTGCGGGCGACGCTGGCGAAATAGGTGTACTTGTTGCGGGCCTGGGATTCACCGGCGAATGCGTAGGCGAGGTTGGCGGCAGTTTTGCTTCCTTTGAGTTCCATGATTCAAGTCTCCTTTGTTTTTATTTTGCGGTTTTTTCCGCGTGTTGTTTATGGCACTCCGGACAGAGTCCGGTAAAGCGTATTTCCATGTGCTTGACGACTCCGGGAACGGCGCTCCCGGCGAAATTTTCCGGCGACCCGGATAATGCAAAATCCGCAATGTCACCGCAATTTTCACAGATGAAGTGACCGTGCGGGGCGGTGTTGGAGTCGTAACGGGCGCTGGTCACATGATCCAGGCGCCAGATCAGACCGTGACCGGCAAATTCGTTCAGGATCCGGTACACGCTCTCCCGGGTCACAGTCGGCAGTTTGCTTTTCACTGCGTGCCACACCGTATCCACGTCCGGGTGCATCCGGTTGTCTGCCACACAGGCATAAACTGCCAGACGCTGCGGCGTGCATTTCCAGTTGAAACGCTTGCAGAGCCTGCTGAATACCTCCTGTTTGGCTGCTTCCATCGCTCAAATCTCCAACATTTATTTTTGATTACAATTAAATATAACATTTATTTGCAGTCAATGCAAATCTATTTTTAATTTTTTTTTAATTTTTTTCAATCCTCTGTTTTTACCGGGGGAAACTGAAAAAAAGATGGAGCTTCAGGAGCAGGAGAAGAGTTATTTTTGGTAATGCCCCAAATTTTGTGCAACATACATACAAGAGCGAATGAACACATTTTACGGCGACACATCAGAAACATAAAACGATTTGATTGCACCCGGTGGATGCAGCGTGCGGCAATGTCGTGTTTTGCGCCGAGTACGGTGCGGGAGTGTACTACCGTACTCGACCGTACCGGCGCAGAAGCAAGGCGCGAAAGTGCCCGCGATGCGCCACCGACGGTTAGATTTTATCACAACAAATGACAATAATTATTTTTTAAGGTATTGCAAAAGCGCAGCAGCGCCGGGTTTGACCGGGGGCGCAAAAAGTGACCGGTAGGAAAAAAACATGGCGCCGGAAACTTCCGGTTTCATGCGGTTGAAGCGCATTTGATTGACCAGTTCCCGGTTGTTCCAGCCGGGGGAATTGGCACGGTATGCGCCGATACCGATATAAAGTTTCACGCCGGTACCGCGCACCACACTGCACCACCAATCCACCAGCGCCGCATAAGCCGCCTGATCGTGTCCGAAGTGCCAGTAGATTTGCGGGGTGATATAATCTATCACCCGGTACTTGACCCATTTGCGGGTATCGGCGCAGATGATATGGTAACTCTCTTTGCCGCCGGTAAGCGAGCCGAGTCTGGTGCTTTTGCGGTTTGCCCAGATCCCGAAAGGGCTGATGCCGAAGCGGATGCGGGTTTTGCGGGTACGGTTGACTTCGTTGATCGTCCGGCGTACCGCCAATATCAGCGCATCGGTATTGCTCCGCCGCCACGAATCCCGGTTCAACCGGCGGGGATTATAGCGGGCAAAGGAGAAATTATCCTCATTGCCCAATTTTTCATAGGGATAAAAATAATCATCGAAATGCACGGCATCGACCCGGTAACGGCTGATGACTTCCCGGACGACAGCGCAGACGTGCTGAACGACTTGCGGGACTCCCGGATCGAGGAACAGCCGGTTGGTTCTGCCGTTGCGCTGTACCAGCACCCACTGGGGGTTGCGGCGGGCGAAGTTATTCGGCGCCAGACGGTTCAAATACGCCTGCTTGCTCAAAGTCGTGCTGTTTTCCACCCGGTAGGGGTTGAACCAGGCGTGAAATTCCATCCCGTAACGGTGAGTTTCATCGACCATGAAGCGCAGCGGGTCGAAATTTTTGAAGCCCACTCCCTCTCTGCCGGTCATCCAGCGGGAATACGGCGCCAGAAACGAGGGATAAAAGGCATCACAATTGCTCCGCACCTGAAATATCACCGCCGTAAATCCGGCGGCACGGAGTTTCTGCAGTTTCGCCCGGTATTGCTGTTTGAATTCGGCGGCACTGCGGCAGCGGGGGAAGTCGATGTTCTCCACGGTGGCGATCCACACCCCCCGCAATTCTCCTGCCCGGGCGGGATGATCCTGCAACAGGATCTTACCCGGATGATGCGCTCCGGCGTAGCGGACAAATCTGCCGCTGCTGTCCCGCAGATATTCGCCGTAAGCGAGAACCGAGATCAGTGCCGCTATCCCCAGCAGAAAATATTTCATCCGCCCGGTCATTCGCTGAAATCCGGGGGCAATTCAGGTTTGCCGGAGCGTCTGGTGCGACTGGAGCGCCCGCGGCGGCGGGGTTTGCGCTCTTTATGCTCTCTGGCGGAATTTTTCGCTTCCGCTTTTTTGGGGCGGCGCTGCGGAAAGAATTCCACTTTTTCCTCGTGGTCATCGCCGCGCGGCCACATCCGGGCAAGTTCAGAAATATCTTCGCCCAGAGCGAGATGGCGGATCAAAAGCAATTCCCGGGCGTGCGAATAAGAGCGCTGCCGGAAAAGTTCGGTTTTGCTGTTGCCGGTGAAATTTTCCAGAGTGCTTTGCATCAGAATAATTTTGATCGCCGCTTCTCTCACCCGCACCATCATCGTTTGCGGAGCAAAAATATTTTCCACCGCTTCACGCACCGCCATAACCACTTTTTCAGTACGCTTTTCCCACAACTGCCCCGGCGCCGCCCCCAGAAATGCCTCTGCAAACGGCAATGCCGCCGCTGCCAGCGCCAGCGAAATGCTGTCCCGGTACAAGCCGGATTCCACCCGGACATTGCGCTCATAGAGCAGATCCAGAGCGTAATTCATCGCATCACTGCCCCAGACCGCCGCCAGTTCCGGCAGAAAACTGTTGAGCAGACCGTAATCAAAAAATGTTTCCAGATGGCGGTCGGAATAGACCGATTTCAGGATTTTTTCCAGTTCCAGCGTTTTGCGCCCGGAAGCGGCATGGCGGAACAGATCCAGCGAGGCAAACAGCGCATTTTCCGTAGCCGGTTCCAGTGAAAAATTGAATTGCGCCACCAGTTTCAGCGCCCGGAGTATCCGCACCGGATCCTCCTCAAACCGCAGCGCCGGAACACCGATGGCACGCACCACATGGTTGCGGATGTCCTCCAGTCCCATGCCGGTATAGTCGAGCAGTTTTTTTGCCACCGGATCGTAAAACAGCGCATTGACGGTAAAATCCCGCCGGAACGCATCTTCCTCGGAACTGCCGTAAGAGTTGTCTGACAGGATCATGTTTTCCGGTTTGCACAGCGCTTTGGGGTCATTCATATCCCCGGCGTGAAGCGACGGCTGCCGGCGGAAAGTGCTGACTTCAAATATTTCCCGGTCGGCAAAAACGTGTACCAGCCGGAAGCGTTTGCCGATGATCCGTGCGGTACGTTTACCGAAAACTTCCCGTACCTCCTCCGGAGTGGCAGAGGTGGAAATGTCAAAATCTTTGGGCTGCTTGTCCAACAGCAGATCCCGGATCGCTCCGCCGACGATGTAGGTTTCGTAACCCGCCTGCTGCAAAGATGATACGACGTGAAGTGCGCCGGATGATACTTTGAAATCAAACTCCATCACATTCTCCTGACATCCCGCTGGATGATCGTATCAACACATTCCAGTTCCGGTTCGAGGAACGGATAGTCCGCATTGTAGTGCAGTCCGCGGCTCTCTTTGCGCTTGAGCGAAGAATCAATGATAAGTTCCGCCACAGTGGCGATATTGCGCAGCTCCACCAGATCGGCGGTAACGATGAAATCCCAATAGTATTTCTCGATCTCTTTGCGGATGAGTTTGATCCGGTTTTTTGCCCGTTCCAGCCGCTTGTTGGTACGGTAAATGCCGACGTAGTCCCACATGAAACGGCGGATCTCATCCCAGTTGTGGGCGATCAGGATCTCCTCGTCGGAATCGGTCGCATTGCCGGTCGTCCAATTCATTGCCGGACGGCGGTCGGGGTGGATGCTTTTTAAAGTTTCATAGCGGGCTTCGATATCTTCGGCGGCGGCTTTGGGTACGACCATAGCTTCCAGCAGGCTGTTGCTGGCAAGGCGGTTGGCACCGTGCAATCCGGTACAGGCACATTCCCCGACCGCATAAAGTCCCTCGATATTGGTAGCCCCGTTGATGCCGGTTTTGATACCGCCGCAGACGAAGTGGGCGGCGGGTACGACCGGGATCAGGTCATGCGCCATGTTGATACCGGCTTCCAGACATTTGGCAAAAATGTTGGGGAAGCGGCGGCGGAGCGTTTCCTCGCTGTGGTGACGGATGTCCAGATAGACACATTCTTCGCCGGTGCGTTTCATTTCGGAGTCGATCGCGCGGGCGACCACATCCCGGGGGGCAAGGCTCTGCATCGGGTGGTATTTCTGCATGAATTCCACCGGCTCACCGGTGCGTTTGTCCCGGCACTTCAGCACGGCGCCTTCGCCGCGGAGCGCTTCAGAGATCAGAAACGAACGGATCGTCGGATGGTAGAGGATCGTCGGGTGGAACTGGATGAATTCCATGTTGGCGATTTTGGCTCCGGCACGGTAAGCCATGGCGACACCGGAACCGCAGGCGACATCGGGGTTGCTGGTATACAAGTAGACTTTGCCGGCGCCGCCGCAAGCCATGGTGGTCGATGCTGCCAGGGCGGTAAAAATTTCCCCGGAAGCGATGTCCAGCACATACGCACCGAAACAGCGGTTGGTGCCGGGAATACCGAGGCGGTGGCTGACGACGAGGTCGATAGCGATATGGTTTTCAAAGACAGAAACGTTTTTCAGACTGCGGATGGTTTTGACCATGACCCGTTCGAGTTCTGCGCCGGTGATGTCGCCGGCATGGAGGATGCGGCGTTTGCCGTGGCCGCCCTCTCTGCCGAGGTCAAAGGCGTTGGGATCGTCGGTATGACCGAGTTCGCCGCGGGTGGTGAATTCGGCACCGAGCGCAATGATTTCATTGATTGCGGCGGGCCCGGCTTCAACGATGGCACGGACGGCTTTTTCGTTGCACATCCCGGCGCCGGCGTAAAGGGTGTCGGCGACGTGTTCGTCAAAAGTGTCAAGTTTATCCATAACGCAAGCGACCCCGCCCTGGGCGAGGCGGCTGTTGCATTCATCGATACTGCGTTTGGTAAAAACGGCGACTTTGCGGCCGCTTTTCGCAAGATGGTAAGCGCAAGTCAACCCGGCGAGTCCGCTGCCGATAACGATATGATCGAATTGTTTGATCTCGTGTTTTTTCATTTTTCTGCCCTGGAAGTTAGTTGACCGGTAAAAACTGTTACAATATACATCATCAAGCCCTAAATTGCCACAAAAAGCGGCAGAATATAAAAAAAAAGTCGTTTTTTTTCATTTTTTGGTTGACATTTGCTTTTTCGGAGCTATATTAAGTCTCTATCAACGCTCCGGCATAGCTCAGCGGTAGAGTAGGTGGCTGTTAACCACTTGGTCCTTGGTTCGAATCCAAGTGCCGGAGCCATTTTCATTTTATGAAAAATGGCGACAAACGCAGGATTCGCGGGATTGTGAAAACAATCCCGCTTTTTTTGTGCAACAAAAAAAGAACCGTAGTCCCCGCAGGGGTGGTTCGACCCCGTCAGGGGAGCGTGAGCATCGCAGGCGCAGCCGAGAAGCGCAGGGCAATCCAAGTGTCCTCCGTCGCACAAAGTGCTATGGAGGATAAACCGGAGCCATTTTCATTTTATGAAAAATGGCGACAAACGCAGGATTCGCGGGATTGTGAAAGCAATCCCGCTTTTTTTGTAGCGGCAGTCTGCGGCGGGGTGAGTGGATGCGGGATGGGGTGAGGTTTGCAGTCTGCGGGCGGTTTGAGTAGAGGCTTGGAGTGGTTACGCTTGGGGAGGGAAATCCCACATGGTGAGGTTTTCCTCCCCAAACCCCACCTTTTCCGCCTGCTGCGGATGGGGGTGGACGTTTGTACCGCTTGGCTTGAGGGGGCGTGACTCTCCTATGGCGTGGCTACGTCAGTATCAGTACAATTTACATTCGCCTTTACAACCGGGGGTTGTAAAGGCTCTCCTGCTCGTCCTCCGCTCATCGGCGGCGCTTGCGCTTGCCGCTGTTGCTCCGCTTTGCGTCGCACAGTT
>SUVU01000008.1 GCA_015061865.1 Lentisphaerota bacterium | reverse complement strand
CTCTTCCGATCTAGAAATTTTCTACATCAGCAATCCTGCGCTCGGGTTGTGGGCGTTGAAATCTGCTTTTACTGAATAAGTATATTGCAAAACAGAAACGGGACTGCCGCAAAAACGGCAGTCCCGTTTTTTATGAGCTATGCACAAGAGCGAACCGGGAGCGCTGGGAATATTAAGAATACCGGGAATACCGGTAGTTATTACGCAAAACCGGAGCTGTGTCGGGGGGCAAAACGCAGGGCGAAAGAGCCGACGTTGTAACGAAGTATAATAGCACTTCTCAATGGCTTAAAGCCCCGAACGGTGAGCCGAGCAATCTCTCGGAGGACTTGTGGATTGCTGTCCGAACCCCGGCGTTTATCCGGTGGTTCGGCGATTGGCAAAATAGTGGAGGTAGACCGTCGGGATGGCAAACAAAAAGAAACGCTACCTCCGATGTCATTTCTAATCCTTACTCAACCCCTCCTGCGTTGCAAACGGCTGATGCAGAATATAGCACAAGTGGCGTAAAAAGTCAAGGCGGCGTTTGGGATAAAAACGGAGGCGGGAAATTTTCCCGCCTCCGGCGTGTGTTGGTGATGCTTTAATCCAGTTTAACAATGGATTTGCCTGCCGGCAATGAGATTTCTTTGCCATTGAGACAGAGGGTAAACGGCTGTTCGGCAGCGATTTCCGCTTCGTTGCGTTCCGGATAAGCAATAAGCGAAAAGTTTTTGCCGCCCATTTTCAGATTTTTGATACCGTTGCGCTGCGTTCGGCGCGGCGTCCAGACGATCCGGTTTTTCAGGGCATTAACTTCCCGGATGCCGAGAATATTCTCGATAAACAGCGAAATCGGCCCCAACGCTGACCAGCCGCAGAATTCCTGACGGGCATAACGGCCTTTTTTATCCGTAGACGGTTTGTCTTCGGTCGGGGAGTAACATTCCCAGATCGTGTGCGGTTCAAAATTGCGCCAGGTATTGTACTGCTGGCGGATGATTTTTTCAGCGATCTCGTCCGCCAGTTTCCAATGACCGTATTTCTCCAAACCTTTGACGGTCATGTAAACTTTGGGCATCCAGATGCCGCCGCGCCAGTAGCCGCCCGTTGGATCAAAGTAACGGTTGTCATCCCGGCTGACACTGGGAACAACTCTTTCACCGCCCAAACGGTTCGGGTCTGCCAATGCCGCCGCCAGATCTTTACTCTGTTCATCAGAACATATTTCCGCTAGCATCGGCCACATGGATGCCGGAGTCAGCACTTTGCTGAAACCGCTTTCATCGACTTTGCGGTCAAAATACATCCGGTCGGAGTCCGACCAGAAACGCTCGTTGACAAACTTTTTCAGCTCCTCAAACTTGCCGTAATATTCGTCGGCAAGGGCTTTTTCACCGATCGCCTCTGCCAGTTTGGCAATGTAAAGCGCACTCAATCCCTGCTGGGCGGTGAGGTCAACGAAATAAATCGACCGCTGATCGTCTTCACCCCGGGGAGAGTTGTCCATGCCGGCTCTGCCGCAACCCCACAGAAATCCTTTGCCGGGGACAAATTTTGCCGCCGTCGGACTGTCTGAATAGTCGTACAACTCGCCCGGATTGACGGTGTAGAGCCATTCAAAGTGTTTTTGCAGATAGCGTTTTTCCAACAGGATTTCTTTTACCCGTGCCACATCGCCGGTGTGTTTGAAGTATTCATACTCCGTCCACGCAAACAACGGCGGATTGTCCGGGATATGGATTTTGATGACCGATTTTTCACCGTCGTGCATCAGTTTGTAGAAGTTGTCCAAACTCTGCAAGCCGGGGAAAACCGAAGCGGCGTAACGGCAGAACTGCACCATGAAACAGGTATCCCAAATCCAGATTTTGTGGATGCGGATGCCTTCATTCATGTAGGTTTTTACCGGCGCCACCGGGCAGTGGAATATGTGGTCATACGCCTCCTGCCACGCTTCGTAATAGAGGTCGAGCCATTCCGGTTTTTCGTCAAACACCGGTTCCGGCACGGTGGTTTCATCCAGTTCGTCTTCGCAGATCGAGTAACTGAATGTTGCCAGTTCCGGATTTTTGCGGGTGACGACGGCGTAAAACATCGGGTATTCGGAGCCGCTTTTTTCCAGACGGAGCGTCATGGTTTCAGTATCGGCACCGACCGGCAGTTTCCAGCAGCCCTCGTCATTGAACCGGGCATAAATGCGATGATCGCCGTCAATACAGACGACAAATTCCCGGGTTTCGGAAATATCACCGTAAATGTAAAGATCATCGCCGCGTTTGACGGTTACCTCAATAAAGCCGTTGGGGAAGACCCGGTTGCCTGCCCACCGTCCCGGCAAACCGTTCCGCAGTACCGAGTGCGAACCGTGCATATAACGGTACATCCGGTAATCGTCGTAAATGCCGCCGAGGATGATGCCATCCACGCAATCAGTTAAAAACTTTTTGCGGGCGGCGCACTCTGCGGCAAATTCTTCCGGCAACGCCTGACAAATCGCCGCAAGCGGTTCGATGCAGATTTCCTCAATGGAACGGCGGTATTCTTTCAAGCGGTGTTCAAGTCCGTTGATGACTTCGCGTTTCCGGATTTCCACTTTGTGTCCGGCAAGGCGGTCAAATTCAGCCAAACTGGCGGCAACCTGCTGTTTCAGGAGCGTGCCGTCACCGGAGTTATCCATTTCATCAAAGTATGTTGCAATACAGCGCACCAGTTCTCTTACACAGCGGGTGACGACCACCGCATTCTGCCACAACCGGAGCCTGAAATCGTCGTCGGTCATGTTGATGCTGCGGCAGATTTCCAACCCCCGGTCGGCACAGGCGACGGCTTCATCTTTTTCCCGCAGGATCGCAGCTCTGCCGGGAGCAGGGCGGTCGGTGAGGATGGACCAGATGTCTTTGCCGTTTTCCAGCGTAACTCCATTGCGGAACAGTGCAAAAATGAAACCGGCTTTGATATATTTCATCGCATAATTGCCGTGAAAGAGGACTTGTTTGTCGATGAAATAGGTTTTACAAACCATTTCCCAACCGATTTTGTCCAATTCGATATAGGCATCACGGACGGCGGCTGGATAATGTTTATCATACCACTCCTGCCGGATCTCATCAGCGGTGATGTCCGGATTTTCCAAAGCCCGGCTGTAAGCGTAGTAATTGATCTCGTAAATGTCAAAAATGCAGTTGCCGCGTCTGTCCATGCGGATGACGAAACGATCCACTCCGGCTTCCTGACCTTCCCGGACATAACGCACCAGATTGTGGACGTGTTCAAACGGCATATTGCCCTGACCCATGAATTCGCCGACGACTTCACACTCGGCAGAGAGGGTGAAATTGGCGCTGGAGCGCAGAAACGGATTTTTCGGCAGAAACGGATCAAAATCATACGGTGTGATTTTGGTCTCGATCTCAAATTTGTGTTTGCCGGCAAGTTTTTCAGCCCCGGCGAGAATATCTTCATAATCCTGTGCAATCGAGCCGAATGAACGCATGATAAAGCGTTTGTTGCGCTTCTCCAGTTCCGATGCAAAAATGCTGATGATGAAACTCACCACTTCCACCGGCGGATATTTGCGGGTATTGGAATTGTGGATCGCAGAGAAATCCGCTTCGGTCAAACTCAATACCAATCCATCCAGTTCCGGTGCGGCGGCGAATGCCCGGTCGATTTTATAGCGGATCAAATCGGCAAATGCTTCGCCCAGCAGATTGAATTCACCGTTCTCATCCAGCAGTTCCGGAATGTCCTCGATCAACCCCGGCGGCACCATGACTTCCCGGTGCCAGTAGTAAACCGGCTTGCCGGCGGCATGGGCGATCCTCAGCACTTCATTCATGCGCTGTTGGGTGTCAGCAACTTTTTCCTGATCCCAGTTCGCAAAAGCGTGCGGATATTCACGGTAATTGATCAAGCCGTCCAAGCCGCCGTAAGGCGTATGGCACTGGGCGCAGATCTCAAAACTGTCCACCCGGTATTCTTTGGACTTCGCAATGAGCTGATGCATGTACTCCGGATCCAACGGAGTAGGGTGCATCAAACTCCAGGTTATTTCAGCATTTTTCATCAGGGGAAACCTTATTTATCTTCCAGAGAGAGTGACCAGACCGGACGTTTGCGGAACGGAGTTTTGAATTTCCGTTTCAAAACTCCTTTTTCTTCCAGATGGACATAGCAGGCGGTATCGCATGCTCTGCCGCACATACTGGCAACAAATGCGTGTTTGATCGGCGGATAAAAGCGGATCTGATCAATGATCTCTTTGGCGTGTTCCATGGACAGGTCAGCTTCGCCGGCGATGATTTTCAAACGCTCCGGATCGTCAGCAAACGCATTCGGAGGCATGAAGGGGTTTTTGCTGCGGTTGGCGCCTTTGTAATACGCCGCACACTGCCAGGAATCACGTTTGCCGTTTTCATCCAGCGCATGACCGGGGCAGGCACGCAAACACTCTTTGCAGTTATCGCACAAATGCGGTTCTACGACCGGATCGGCGGGCAATTCGGCATCGGTGAGGATAAATACCCATCTCTGGCAGGGACCGAAATCATCGGTGAGAATGGAGCCGGAGAAACCTTTTTCTCCCAATCCGGCATCCACGGCGCAAAGGTCGAAATCCAACAGCGTTTCGGCTTTGACACCACGGTAAACTTCGGCGTAGTCCGTTTCAAAAATGGTCTCATTTTCATCAGCAGAGATCATCATGGGACGGCGCTGGGGCATGGCATCGAAGCCGGCTTCCTCCAACACGGCACAGCCGCGGAGCAGCGCCTGGGGCATGACGACCTCTTCCAGAGTTTCCACGGACGTGGTATACTGATAGTAAGTCGTGCCGTCTTCCACGCCGCGACGGGAGCCGCGCAACTGGCGGAACGCCGCACAAATCACGGTTTTGGTTTCGGGAAAAAGTTTTTTGACCGCCGGATCACGGAAACGTTCAACGTTGCCGCAGACCACAATATCGGCACCTGCAGCGGTCATCGCCGCAGTGAGTTTGGCTTTCAGCTCGTTCATAAGATGCCTTTCGATTTCAGATGTTTATAACAGACCATGTCGCACGCTTTGCCGCAAATGCACGGGATATATCCGGTCGGGCGGCTGGGCAGGAAGTCCAGTTCTTTGTAAATCTCACGGGCTTCTTCCCTGGAAAAGTGTTTTTCGCCGGAGATGATAGCGGCACGATCCGGACGGTCTTTCAGACAATCGTCTTTCATAAACGGGTTGGATTTGTGCGCACCGCGATAGTAGACGGCGCACTGCCAGGAGTCCGTGCCGTTTTCACTGATCGCATGACCGGGGCAGGCGGAAACACATTCGCCGCAGTTGTCGCAGAGCGTACCGGTGAACGGTTTGTCGCAGGCAAGCGGCGCATCGGTGACGATAAACGCCATGCGGACAAAGGGGCCGAGTTCCGGAGCAATAAAGTGTCCGGACATGCCGACCGCACCCAGGCCGCACGCCTGAGCCGCAAAATTGAAGTCCATGATCACATCCGGAGCCGGTTTTCCGGGGGCAACCGGTTCGGCGTGCTCAAGTTCATAGGTGTCAACCAGTTCCGGGTTGGTGGAGTGGTCGCCTTTGATCCGCAAGTTGGAGACATTGCGCTGCAAGCAGGCGTCATAGCCCTCGTTTTCGATCATAGCACCCATTTTCAGCAAAAAGATTTCGCTGAGGTCTTCGTCAATATATTTGACTCCGATCTGGGTATACTGGAAAAACTGACGTTGCTCCGCCATGACCTTGTAAAGCGCACGCGGCACCCGGAACAGGAAACCGATCACGCATTTGGCGTTGGGGAGAATACTTTTGGGGTCGCGCTGCAGCGGCGCATCGGCAAAGCAGGAGATGTCGGCAATGCCGACAGCGGCGGCACCGAGTTCCCGGGCTTTTTGTTTAATAAGTTCAGCAGTAAGCATTTTTTATCCTCATAAATTGTTTCAGCGATCCATTTTCCACGGTTTGCCGGTACGCAGCGGTTCTTTGAAGCGTCCTTCCATACAGCCGCCTTTTTTCTCCAGCATGCTGACGCAGGCACGGATACAGCCGCCGCATTTTGCCATATTGTATCCCACCCAGGTCGGGAAGTATTTTTCCAGCGCCCGGTAGACTTTCATGATCTCTTTTTCATTGGCTGCGGCTTTGCCTTCGAGCAGATCCAGGTCGCCGTTTTCGTTTTTGTCCCAGACGGCTTTCGGCACAAACGGGTTGAAGTGTCTGCCGCCGTGGGTGTAGAAAGCATAGCATTTCCACTCATCGAGTTTACCCCATTCGCAAACTTTGCCGCCGACGTTGACTTTGATACTTTCAGTGGCGCTCAAGCAGCCGCCGGGACATTCACGCACGCACGCCATACAGCGGCGGCAGATCGGGGGACCGTCGTAAAGCGGATCCGGTTCCAGTTCGGCATCAGTGAAAATAAACGCCACCCGCTGCAGGGGACCGAATTCTTTGGTCAGAAACATTTTGCTCCAGCCCATTTCGCCCAGACCGCAGGCGACCGCTGCCAGACGGAAGTGGAACTGCAGATCCGGCGGCATCTGGCCATCACGCACTGCACGGGTGAACTGCACGGAACGGTGGTGGTTGGTTTTGCGTTTCGCCTGATTGATGACCTCGATCTGCTCTTCCGGAGAGAGGGTGTTGCCGGGGGAGCCGTCCATGTCGGAAACGCATCCTCTGGCGCCGGTGTTGCGGTAGATGGCGGCTTCATAGCCGTGATCTTCGATCAATTTGCCCACCTGATACAGCACCGCTGGGGCAAAAATCTCATTGATGCCGCCGTATGCCATGGAGGGGTACTGATAGAACTGGGTGCCTTCCTCGATCCCGCGCTGTACGCCGCGGGGAATACGGAAAACCATACCGATTACCGACTTTGCTTCGGGGAAAATGTACCGGGGGTCCATTTCCGCCGGAGCGCCCTCGAAGCGCGCCATGTCACCGATACCGCACAGGTCGGCACCGGCATTGAGCGCAGCTTCTTTGATCATTTGACTGGTCAACATTTTTCGTTTGCTCCTTCAGTGATTAAGAAATCTGTTAATTTTACAGTTGCTTGTTTTTGAATATCGCAGCAATAAGAACAACTTTCGCATTTTTTGCTGCAGTTGAAACGCTTGGAAGCGTAATCCGCCGGGAAAAGGTCGTTGGAAATTATTTCCGGCAGGAAATGTCTGGCGTGGGCAGGTTCGGTCAAATCCAGAATGTTGCCATGCCATCTGCCGTTGAAATACGCAGAAGCCACTGCTGCCGGTTTGGGGTTGGTGCGGGTGGCAAGTTTCATGCCGTCGCAGAGATTTTCATAAAGAGCGACATCCTCCGGACGGATGAAGTTGCTGTGGCTGAGCAGTTGGGATTTCGCACTTTCCTGTGCCAGAAATTCGTGGCACAAGCCGGGGAATTCAAAAGCGTTGTCCATCTCGCTGACTTCGTGCTGATGGGCAACCAGATTGTCGTGAAATGTCCGGGCGGAACAGAAATTCAGACAGCCGCTGTTGGCAAGGATAAAAAGCTGTTTGCCGTGATCGGTACAGAACTTTTTCATTCTGGTCAAAACTGCCAAGTCCTGATTGTATTCACGCTTGAGGTAAAAACTGTCGAAAAGGTCGAGCAGATATTCCACACCTTCCGGTGTACCGATTTCCATGTTTACTGAAGCTCTGATTTTCAGTTCCGGAAAATTGTTTTTCAGAAATTTGGCGATGACCACGCTGGCGGTCGTGACGGCGTTCAAACCGTAGGTACTGCCGAGCATATCCACGGTATCGCCGATGCGCTGATAAAAAGCGCGTGACAGCGCCTGTCTGCCGTAGCAGTTGCCGTTGAGCAGCAGGTCAAATTTGATTCCCGCAGCGGCGAAGTCAGTTAAATCGTTTTCCAGCTGGCGCTGCTGTTCCCGGCTGTTGATACCGCGGCCCGTGGTGAAATCATCCCACGGAAAGTAAAGTTCACCGATTTGTGCGGCGTGAGTTAATAAAACCTGTTTGAATCGCTCATCCGCCTGATAACCGACGTGAAATTTCATCTCAAATGTCCTTGTTTGACGGTAACTGTCCACGTTATACAGTTAAGATAGCACCATATTGCGGTTTTGTCAAGTGAAATTGTTGAAAAACGAGTGATTTATGCTATATTCTATAGTGAATGAAAAACAATGGATGATCAGGAATTATTATGATTACGGTAAAAGAGATCGCCGAACTTGCCGGGGTGTCGCGCAAAACGGCGGAACGGGCACTGTCGGGAGTGACCAAAGATAAGCGCAGTGATGCCCGCAAACGGGCGGAAAAAGTGCGTGAAATCGCCGCCGCTTACGGTTATCAGCCCTCGGAAGTGGCGCTGTCACTGCGCCGCGGCAGTGTGCGGACGATCGGTTTTATGGTGGATATTCTGACCGACCAGTTTCTGGCGGCGGCGGCGGAAACGGCGATCGACGAAGCTGACCGGCATGGTTTCAAAGTGGCGTTGCAGGTGGTGAAGTTTTCGCCGGAACTGACCGGTGAGGTTTTTAAAAACTTTCAGGCGTCGGGCATGGATGCGGTGATAACTTCGTGTACGTCATCGCAACTGCCACCGGAGTTGATGGCGAATTGTGTGCAGCGCAAATATCCGGTGCTGACTCTCTGCGGGCGCAGTGAATATGATTTGTCGTCGGTGTCGGTGGATTACAGCATCGCACTGCCGGAAGCGGTGGCGCATCTGGCAAAGCGGGGGCATGAAAAAATCACCCTGGCACTCTACAAGGGCAAAAACGCGGATAATGAACGGACGAAACAGGTATTTCTGCAAAGTTGTGAAAAGTGCGGCGTAACGGCGGATTTCCGGATCCATTCTGAAAAAATGCAGGCTGTCGCTCTGGTCGGGGAAAAGCTCCCGGCGGTGATATTGTACGGCAAATACTCCATGCGGGTCTATATGGATGCGTGTATGGAGCAGGGATTCCAACCGGATGTGATCGGCTTTTACAATGAGTGGACGCTGGCGGCGGCGCAGAATTTCAATCTTTGCGGTATAATTCTGGAAGATGCGGAAAGTTCCGTGCGTCAGGCCGTCCGGCAGGTTTTGGACGAGTGCGGCGGCGGCGGGCGCAAACATCTGGATATTCCCGCCCGTTTTGTGACCGAAAAAGAGTTCCACGCCCTGAAAGTCGCCAACCTCGCCAACCAATACCTCTTTGAACAGGAGCAATGACTTTATATTTATTTGGTGTGACTTGAAAATCCGGTGAAGTTGCGCTATATTAAGCGATATGTTTCGTGACAACCCAACCAATTAAGGAGTCAAACAATGGTCAGTTACAAATCTCTCGGCTTGGTGAATACGCGCGAGCTTTTCGCCAAAGCGGTCAAAGGCGGCTACGCTATCCCGGCGTACAACTTCAACAACATGGAACAGCTCCAGGCGATCGTCCAGGCTTGCGTCGAAACCGAATCCCCGCTGATCCTCCAGGTTTCCAAAGGCGCCCGCGAATACGCCAACCAGACTCTGTTGCGCTACATGGCGCAGGGTGCGGTCGAATACTCCAAAGAAATCAATAACGGCAAAGCGATTCCGATCGTGCTGCACCTCGACCACGGTCCGGATTTTGAGACCTGCAAAAGCTGCATCGACTTCGGTTTCTCCAGCGTCATGATTGACGGCAGCCATCTTTCTTTTGAAGAAAACATCGCTGAAACCAAAAAAGTCGTGGAATATGCCCATCAGTTCGACGTCACCGTCGAGGGCGAACTCGGCGTGCTCGCCGGTGTCGAAGACGACGTGAAAGCTGAAAACCACACCTATACCCGTCCGGAAGAAGTCGAAGAATTCGTCAAACGTACCGGCGTGGATTCTCTGGCTATCGCTATCGGTACCAGCCACGGTGCTTACAAATTCAAACCGGGCGATGATCCGAAAATCCGTCTGGACATCCTGCAGGAAATCGAAAAACGCATCCCGGGTTTCCCGATCGTGCTGCACGGTTCCTCCAGCGTTCCGCAGGATCTGGTCAAAATCATCAACGAAAACGGCGGCAAACTCAAAGACGCCATCGGTATCGGTGAAGATCAGCTCCGTGAAGCTGCCAAAAGCGCTGTTTGCAAAATCAACATCGACTCCGACGGCCGTCTGGCGATGACTGCGGCGATCCGCAAAGTTTTCAACGACAAACCGGAAGAATTCGACCCGCGCAAATATCTCGGTCCCGCCCGTACCTCTCTCAAAGAGCTGTACATGCGCAAAAACCGCGAAGTGCTCGGCAGTGCCGGTCACGCTTTTGACAAATAATCAGAATTCTCTGAACTGTTAAAAGTCAAACCAAGAGAGCTGTTGCAAAATGTTTTGCAGCAGTTCTCTTTTTTTTTGGGTTTACTCTGTTTCCATTTCTGAATCGGGAGCAGTGCATTGGTTGTAACTGAAAACGGTGCCGAAAAAAGACGTTTTTTTCTGCCTTAAATGTTGTAAAATCGTTGTTGTTGATGTATATTACACGAAAGTGTCGTACAGTGATGTGAGCCGGGGGGCGCTTGAAGGCAAATCCAGGCATATCATTTGAGGGGGCTGGCATCATAGAATGACGTTATTCAGGAGGCTTTTTTATGAAAAAACGTATATTGGCATCTTTACTGATTTTGTTCACCGCTTCTGCAGCAATGGCGGCTTACCAATACAATGTAAAAGGAAATCAGGGATACCTGACATTTGATGGTGACACCACGCTGGCATTTGATTTGATACTTGACAGCCGCAAAGATAAAGATAACGGTCAGGATAACTACATCGACCGCGGGCAGGGAGTTGCCGATTACGGCTGGTATAATCTGGATACCGGCGCCAAAGGTTCATTCAGCAACGGCATGAGCGCTTCGTTCACCGAAAACGACCGCATCGGATTGTGGGTGAAAGATAATACCGGCGATGTCTATGTTTCAACCAAACCGGATAAAAATGCCCCCTCCAACATTATCTGGGGTAAATCACGGGAAATCAACGGCGGATTCAGTGTCGCCGGCGGGAATTTCGGTTCCAATGGTACTCAGGAATATTATGTGTTCAAAGTGAACAGTGTGAATTCAAACGGCAAAAATCCTTCCGGTCAGCCGTTGCCGGGGCTCCTGGCTGTTTTGGCTGTAGGCGGTGGAGCTGCTTACGGTATAAAGAAAATTTATAATAAGAAAAAGGCGGAGAAAAACAAATGAAAAAGGCGTTGAAATTTGTGGTCATCGCTCTGGCTGCGATCGGTGGCATCTCTGTTTCGGCGGCGCTCCAATACAGTTTGCAGACCGGAACCGGTGAAGCGTGGTTTTCAGTCGATTCCAAGCAGACCGTTTATGTCGATGTGAAAAAAAGTGATGGCACCAGTGTCGCCATCGGTGACTCGGTCATCAGCAATATCGGGTGGTACAATTACAACGATGTCGCCAGTTACCGCAGTGGTAATAAAGGCGGACGTCCCGGACGAGGCGACAGGCAGCAGAATAGTGCCAATCCGCCCGAACTTCACTACGGGGATATGAAAACCGGTGCATTGGGTGAGTTTTTGCCGGGAGATAAAATCGTCCTTTGGGTGGAAACAACCTCGGCAAACGGCAAAAAAGAGACCTTTACGATGTACAGCCCGACTTCGCAGGACAACGATATCTGGATGTTGGGTAAATCCGGCGACAGTATTGTTTTCAACTGGGGAGATTTCGGTGTCGATTACGGTAAAAAATCCCAGAATCCGGTGAATCCTGCCGGATTTCAGTTTGCGGTTTCAACCAATAACCCCAACCCGACTTCGGGGCAGCCGCTGCCGGGGATCATTGCCACTTTGATCGTGGGCGGCGGAACTGTGGTTTATCTGAAAAAACGTAAAAAACTCTACGCATCCAAATGATATTTCCGCCGGAAAGCGTTTGGGGCGGGCAGATATGAAAAATTTGAAAAAATCCCATCTTATACTGATTGGCGTATCGGTGCTGATACTTCTCGGTTGTATCGGCATGACGGCGTATTTGCTTTTTTCAAATTACCAGACCGTCCGGTTGTTCAAACAGGCGCGCGATAATTTTCAGCGCGGGGATGCGGATTCTCTGGAGCTTGCCGAAGCACAGTTACTGCAGGTTATCCGCCGGGACAGCGACAACGAAGCGGCATTTATCATGTTGGGCAAAATTGCCGGAAAGCAGAAAATTTATCCGGAACAGGTCTATTATTACCACATGGCGTACCGGCTCAATCCTTTGAGTTTGGAAAACAAGGAGCTGTATGCTGCAAGTTTGTGTGCTGCCCGTTATTTTGACCGTTTGGAAATTTTTCTGTCCCAGCAGCCGGAACTTGGAGAAAAATTTGACGGCATCAGGATTTATGCTGCCGGGCGCAATGGGAACATCAATAAATACAAGGTTCGGTATAATGCGGATAAGCCTTTTTACCATCTGGCGTTTTTGCTTTTTAAAGACCGGCAGTCGTCCCCGGCGGAAAAGTTGACTGAATTGCAGAAAATTTCCGGAAATGAGGCGTTTTTGCAGCAGGAGCTTATTGCCGCCCGGGCAGAATTGCATCTGGCCAGCGGTGATTTGGATAAAACGGAGGCGGATTTACTTCAGGCGTATGAACTCAATCAGTACGCTTTCGCTCCGGCATTGGGACGGTTTTATGCGAACTATCGCAATTTCGGCAAAGCATTGCAGGTATTTGAAACGTATCTGAAAATTTACCATGATCCGGCGGTGGCAATGCAGACTGCGGAAATATATTGTCTGCTGAACCGGCCGGAGGAGATCGCCCGGCTGCGCACTCAATATCAGGCGGATGCAGGAAATGCAGCCATGTTGTGCTGCTATTATTTTGATGCACTGACGGCACTGGCAAAAAATGAGATGGCGGCGTTGAAAGAACTTACGGTGCCGTTGCGGAAAAATATCAATACGCCATTGGCGGCGTTTATGTTTTTCTGCGCCGACGTTTATGAAAATGATCCGGCGGCGGTGTTGGAAAGTTACACTGCTCTGGTGGCTCACCGGAGTTATCTGGATTTGCAACGCCGTGCCGACGGGATGGTTTCAGAGCTGCTTAAACGCTCCCTGACGGCTCCGGCACAGTCAAAAGAGCCGCTTTTCGCATTGGCAAAAATGCTCTATGGGCGCCAGCCGGAGGCGTTTACGGCAAAATTTATTCTGTTGGTTCAAAAACAGCGGAATTCGATCGATGCGGCATTGTTGAAAGATGCACAAGCAAGATTCAGTAACGATCCGGGAGTTGCCAAAATAGCAATTGAATATTATTTGACCCGGGATTTGACTGTGGCGGACGGATTGATCGCCGCTTTCCGTAAAAAATTTCCAGCGCAAAAAAATGATATGCTGCGTTATGAAATCATGCTGGCTCTGCGGAGCAGAAATTTCGACCGGGCATCACAGCTTTTTATGGATAACTTTTCTGCGGAACTGGCTCCGGAGTATTGGCGGTTTGCCAGTACGGTATTGCGGGAAAAAGATTTGCAGTTTTTGAGTCGTGATCCGGGGTATGCACCATTCTGTCAAGCTCAACTCTGCTTGAAAAAAGGCGACAAAAAAACGGCATGCCGACTGCTGGAAACTGCCGATGCTCACGGGAATTGGGAATTACTCTTTTTTGCAGCGAAAACTCTCGGTGAAAACGGCAGACATCAGGCGGCGTTGAAAAAATATGCCATGTTTCCTGCAAATTCCCCGTACCAACTGGCAGTATTGCTGAATACTGCTGAAATTTATGCCGAAACAGGTGAGTTTATCCCGGCGCTGGATTCAGCCCGGCGGGCATATAATATCGCACCGGAATTACCGGAAGCCCAGCTTTGTTATGCCGACAAGCTGCTGAAAAGCGGTAACGTGGACAAAATACCTGATGTGGTCAAAATCTCTTCCCCGCGCTACCGCCAAGAGTTGACAAAATTGTGGATCGCCGGTATGGAAGCCCGGATAAAAGCCGGAGATGTTCAAAAATCTCCGGTGAAGCTCCGCAATCTTTGTGAAGAACTGCTGCGGATAGATAAACACAATCCTACGGCAATATCATATTATACCAAAATCAACCGGATGTTGTGGGACAAAATGCCGCCCCAACAGCAAAAAATAAACCGCCGGGAATGACGTGATGAAACTGCTGATAACAAAAATAACCAAACATCCCCTGGGAGCGTTGTATGGCGCGCTGCTGGGGATCGTTGCTTTATTTGCGGCAGTTCCGATGTTCGGTTCCGGGATGTGGGATGCGGCATTGGTAGATTTGGCGTTGGCGGCGATATTCATTGGCATAATGTTCAAAAAATTTACGGTTTGCAGTTCCTGTTGCGCCTCTGTTCCGGAAAAATGTGCGGCATGGGGGCTGTTGTTTTTTGCCAATATTCTGGCGGTGCTGCCGTTTCAAAATTTTCCGGGCAGTTTGAATACCGCATTGGCGTTTACACTTTTGATTGGTGCGGCGGTATTGTATTTCAGCGGCAGAAAAATCGCCCTGATTTGTCTTGTTCCGGCGCTGTGGTGCGGTGTATTCATGCCGTATCACGAAGAATTCATGCTGATGTTGAGTTATCCGCTGCGTTTGAGTGCCACCATGTTGAGTGCGTCGCTGTTGAAATTATGCGGGATCGGGGTGGTTTATGCCGGAACTTCGCTGAATCTGCCCGGGGTGGATATTGCGATCACCGATGCCTGCAGCGGTATCAATCAGTTGGATGCGTTTATATTGATCGCATTTGTCATGGTACAGATACTCCACAAAAAAGCGGGGTGGAAAATTCTGCATTTTGCTTTTATTATGCCGGCGATCATTATTGGCAACAGTTTGCGGATCGTCCTGACGGTATTGCTGTACCGGCAATGGGGAGAATGTGTTTTGCTGGGTAACTGGCATATTGCTCTGGGGTATGTGCAGATAATTCTGGCACTGGCGGTTTTTATTGCGGTCGGCAGATTGTTTGCCGCCGCAGCAACGGAGGAAAAACCATGATAAAACGGGGACTGATGTTGCTGGCGTTTTTGCCGCTGGGGTGGCAGATGCCGTACCTGATGCAGGCTTGGGGAGGCTCCCGGCTTGACCGTTGGGATTGGGTGTTTTATCTGTTGAGTATCCCGGCGGCGCTTGGGGCGGTGAGGCCGGAAAAGCCGGGTGAAAAATATGAATACCGGGCGCTTTTGGTGCTGATCCCGATGCTGACGGCAGCCGTGCTGCCGGGGCTTCATCATATCAATGCGTTGAGTGTTGCCGCCGGAGCAATAGTGATTTGGGCAATGGCATGGCTGCTGTATTCGTGGCATTTTGCCAGCCGGGTGCTGCCGGCAGCGGTTATTTTATTGTTGGGGACACCGAGTTCGAGTTATCATTTGTCGCTGTTGCTGATGTGTCCGGTGTGGCTGGCATGGATAGTGAAATTTGTGCTTGCGGGGCTGTGTCTGGGATGGATATGGTGCAACCGGCGGTTTGATTTGCAGGTCAGGTGCGGAACGGTTTGTTTTCTGGCAGCGGCACTGGTAAGCTGCCTGCTCTGGCGGCATACTGAAGAATTGTATTTTGAGGGGCGCAGTTTTATTCCTGAATTTCCTCCGCACGTCGGCGAATTCTGGGGCAGGCGGATCCAGACTGATGAAAATACCAGACGCTTTTTTGCCACCAGCGAGGTGGCGCAATACCGTTATACGAAAAACGACACGGATATATCGGTGTTGGCAGTGCGGTGCGGCCGCGATATCCATGAAATTCATCCGGCGAGCCACTGTTTGCGTACAAGTATGTGGACGGTGAATTCGGAGGGGATATTTTATTTGCAGAATAATTTTGCGGTGACGGAAATCGATGCCTGTAAAAACGATTATCATTGTCTGGTCTGGGTGTGGTTCAGCGGGGATGATTTCTCCACTCCGGGATTTTTGGGATTCCGCAGGAAATTCCGTCCCGGCGGCAATTATTATACTTATCAGATTTCCATTCCGGTTTATGAAAATATCGAAAAAAGCCGGAATGAGTTGAAAAATTTTATTGAATCACTGAAACACGAGAGGGTGCAATGACACGATATGAAGAAATAACTGCTTTGCGCCGGGAATTGAAACGTCCGTCGGTATTCCGGCACAACCGGATCCAGATGCGGATGCTGATTTGGCACCTGACGATCGGCAGTTCTGCATTTTTCAAGCGTTTTATGGATATAATCCTGTCGATACTTGCCATTGTGATCGGCAGTCCGGTGTTTTTGCTCACGGCATTGCTGGTAAAAGTCACCAGTCCGGGGCCGATAATATTCAGTCAGATCCGGGTGGGCAGATTCGGCAGACACTTTAAATTTTTCAAATTCCGCAGTATGTATATCGATGCCGAGGCACGGAAAGCGGAGTTGATGTCGCAGAATGAATCCACTGACGGGGTGATTTTTAAAATGAAACGCGATCCGCGGATCACGCCGGTCGGTCGGTTTATCCGCAAATTCAGTATTGACGAATTGCCGCAGTTGTTCAATGTGTTGCTGGGGGATATGAGTTTGGTCGGTCCCCGTCCGCCGCTGCCGTCAGAGGTACGGACTTACTCTCTGGAAGAGCGCAAACGGTTGAATATCACACCGGGAATCACCTGTTTGTGGCAGGTTTCCGGGCGCAGTGAATTGCCGTTTTCCAGGCAGATCGCACTGGATAAAGAATATATCGCCAGCAAAAGTGTCTGGAAAGATTTTTTGATATTGCTGAAAACCGTCCCGGCGATTCTGACCGGAAAAGGAGCGTGGTAAGATGAAACAGCTGTTGGTAAATCCTTACTCGCAAACTCAGGAGTGGTGCAAAGATTATTTCCCTGACCGCAGTTTGGGCATGATGCCGGTGGCGGGACGGTGTGCGGCGGAATATTTTATTGATCTGGCGCTGCGGTGTGAGGCCGGGGCATTGCTGCTGCTGGGGCCGACTTACAACGAGCATCTTGCCGAACTTCTGGAGGAATATCAGCATGGCGAACTGGCGCTTGACTACCGCAAAGGCGGCGGGCATGATACCGTCCGTCATTTGCTGGAAGTGTATGCTGCTGAATGCGGGGATGATTGTCTGATCCTGCACGGGATGCTGATGCCCAAAGCTCATACGTTTGAGGAATTGCAAAATTCCTTTGTCCCCTGCGAAGATGACGGCAGCGCCGATGGCATATATTATTATAAAGACGGTAAATTGCTGAAAAGCAATATCGAATTTTACCTGATCGACTCGCTGCAAAGTTACTTTGAGGTGAATTTTCAGGTTTTGAACGACGATTTTTATAATTTGCCCGGTTACAGTATTACCGATAATATCCATACCGGTACCAACGTGGTTATAAAAAATGACTGCCATTTGACCGGACCATTGGTGTTGGGTGACAATACCTTTATTGAAGCAAAAAGTGTGATCGGTACAGCTGTGATTGGAGAACGGGCGCTGGTGGATAAAGGATGTGCGGTGGAACATTCCATCATTTTTGACCGGACTTACGTCGCCGGAAATCTGGAAATAAAAGATAAAATCGTTACTCCGGGGCGGATAATCGACCCATATACCGGCGGAGTATTGGAACGGAACAGTTTCAGTTATGCGTTTTCGCCCATTCAGAACCGTTCGGCGTGGGTTTTGCGGTTGTGGGAGCATTTTATTGCTCTGGGACTGGCGGTTGCCGGATTGGTGCCGTATTTGCTGCTGATGCCGTATTATTTGACGCATAAAAAATCGCATTGGTGCTGGAAACTGTCGATGGACCGCTATCCGGGGTATTGGGCGGTGTTGTTTTTTCGCAAAGAACTGGTGAAAAGTCACCCTGCCAATGAGCATTTTGTTTTTCAGATGGGGGAGATTTACGGACTTCAGAATACTCCGGCGCAACGGCGTATTTATGACTATTATTATCATTATCACTGCTCGTGTTTTCTGGCATTGCAGGTGGTTTTGCGCAGTTTGGGTAAAAGAGGATTTGCAACTTATGCTGAACGCAAAAAATCCTGAAAAATTCACAGCTTCAGGCGCTGAAGACGCTGAAATGCTGCTGGATAAAGTGGTGCTGGAGATCGGCAACGCTCTTTCCGGTTCCGGGCTTTGTGTGCTGCTCGGCGGCAGTTACGGCAGAGGTGACGGCGGGGTCAGACAGGATCGGGAAAACGGTATTCTCTACAATGATCTGGACTTTTTTGTTTTTGCCGGAAAAAAAAGTCCCGGTGTTGAAAAATTACTGAAAGAAATTGCTGAAAAATATGAAAAAGAGCTGAATGTCGATGTCGATTTCAGTGCTGTTATGAGCAAAAAAGATATACAGAAAAACCGCAAGCGCCTGATGATGCAGGAGTTGAAACGCGGTTACCGTCTGGTGTGCGGCGAAGATCTGCTTGAAAGGTATCTGCCGGAAATTCCGGCTGAAAATCTGCCGTTTTCCGAAGCGTGCCGCTTGCTGCTCAACCGGGGGATGGGGTTGCTGCTGGCAGGTGAAAAAATCCGCAATAATTCCCGGGATATGGATTTTATCCTGCGCAATATCAATAAGGCAATGCTCGGTGCCGGTGATGCCGCACTCATTGCCGGCCGGCAGTATAAGTGGACAATAACGGAACGGGCGGCGGCGATCGCCCGGTCGGATTTGAGCAGTGCCTGCAAAAAATTTTACCGTCAGGCGGTGGAATTCAAAAAATCCCCCAGCCGGGAAATTCCGCAGGACGTGCAGAGCTGGTGGGCGGCGGCACGGGATGTTTTTATGGAATGTATGACGGAAATCTGCGGCGACTGGTGCATCGATACTTATGAAAAGTGCCGCGAACACGGCGAAATATCGCTGAAAAATTTTATAAAATATTGTGTCAAAAGCCATTCTGTGCCGCTGAAAAATTGGCGTCATTACACCATGCCGCCGGTGGCAGTATTGGCAAATGAGGTATATTGGACATTGGAAAATATGCCGGAAAAACCGGTTTCAGACAGCAGACTTTATCAGCAGTGGCTGATTTTTAATTGACAGGGTGAGGTGTTATGGATAATTTGGACAATGAGCTGACAGCACAGGCAGAGACTAAACAGATGCAGAAATTGCAGATGTATCAGAAATTGGTGCTTTTTACGCTGATGAAATTCAAATGGAGCATTATTACCGTTTTTCTGTTGACGGTGATCGCCGGGATCTGCTGCCGTTATGTGCAGTTCAAACGCTCGCATCACAAGTACGAGGGCAGTGTAACGCTTTTTTATACGCCGCGGGCCAGCGAAGAGGTAAAACCGTTGAGTATCAATCATGTGCTGGGCGTTTTTGCCCGTCAGCAGATATTTCATCAGCTGGTCGAGGAAATGCACCTGACCGAAAAGCAAAAAAGTGTGCTGAAACAGTGCATTGAGGTGAAACTGCTTAAAGATCAGCATGATATGTTCGTTATTACCGGTATCGGAGATAGCGATGAGTATGTCAAACAGCTGGTAAATACATTTGTTCATCTCGGCATCCGTAATTACGAGGAATACCGGACGGCGGAGTTGCGGAATTTTCTGGATTCCCGCGAACGGCGTCTGGTGGAACTTCAGGCGTACCAGAAGTCTTTGATCGAAAGGCTTCACGCTTTACACCGGAAATACGGCATAATCCACCCCAAAGAAGAGATGGAGAACGTCAAGAAGATCCAGGGGGAGCAGAATGCCGCAAAAGCCGAATTGAATGTAAAACTTGCCGATGCCCGCCATCGTTTCGCCGTTGCGGAAAAGGATTACAAAGCGATTCCTGAAAACGTGATAAAACACCGTGCCAAATTGCGGGAGTTTGTCACCGATTTGCGAAAAGGTGCCAGAGAGTACGAAAAAGCCAAACTGATGTTTGCAGAGCGCAACCCCCGTTTCGTCGAAGCTGAAACAGCTTATAAGGTGACATTGAATGAGTTCAACTCATTCAAAGCGAAAAACCATATTACCGAATTCGATGAGAATATGCTGCTGGGGCTCGAAGGCACAATCAGCCGTTATAAAGAGGCCGAAGTTGCTCTCAGCCAGTTGGAGTTGAGTATGAAATCTCTTCAAGCGGAAATCGCTCTGGTCAAAGAGAAAGAGGTGAAACTGCAGCACATGATCCCGGAACATGAATCGCTTGAGCGTTTAATGGATACTGCCAACAAAAATATTTCGCTTCTGGTGGAGGAACTCAGCCGGGTGCGGAGCAATATCTCCCATGTCCCCAATGATATCAACATCAATGAGCAAGTGGTAAGTACCAAAGCGTTTCCGATGTTTCCGGTCAAAGTGTGGGCGATCATATTTATCGCCGGAATTTTTGTCAGCGGCATTTATGCCACCGCAGTTGTTACTTACGATATCGTCAACGGCAAATTCAGCGGCATTGAGGAGGCGGTATTTCACAAAAACTATTTCGATACGGTCGGCATTATTCCCCATGAAAAAGCCGATTTCACTCCGGAACAGCGCAAAATTCTCAATAACGAGATGTTTTACCGTTTCATCCTGCGTTTGAAAAATATCCGGACACTGTTTTCCTGTTCGCTGGATGGTTCATTTTTGAGTTCGGTGATATTTGACGAACAGTTTTCCCAAGCCAAGCGCAATACGATTCTGGTGCGGCTGATCCCGGAGAGCGACGTGGAAAATATTTGCGGCAATATGCAGAAAATCGGTGATTT
Organism: Lentisphaerota bacterium; assembly: GCA_015061865.1. GTDB lineage: Bacteria > Verrucomicrobiota > Lentisphaeria > Victivallales > Victivallaceae > UBA1784. Next base: position 18,858 of record SUVU01000008.1, on the reverse strand, counting down.
TTACTACTCCGACAATGGCAATGTCGGGGTGAATTTTACGGATAAAAACGTGCAGCACCATATTGAGTATATGCATGGGTTTTCTTCCGGTGACGGCAAAGGCTACGGGTATGGTTACGGGTTCGCATTTTTCCCGGTGCGGAATATGTCGGTGCTGGAGCCGGACGAAATAAGTATGCTTTTCAATGTGGTCAATGAGCTGAAAAAGCACTATCAGCTTATCCGTATATCCCGGGAAAAACCTTTTGACGCATCCTGTATTCTGGTGCGGCAGCTCCACGATATTTGCGATGCGACTTTGCTTTATATCGGCAAAAAGCAAACTCCCCGCAGCGTATTGCGGCGGGTGCTGAAACTGCATGATGAAGAACACAAGGTCTTTGCGATCCTGACCGGAGTTACAGACGTCGCAAAAGTTATTTCAGGAGACTATATCTGATGAAAAAAACGTGGAATTTGTTGTTGTTGTCTTTGACAGTGTTGACATTTTGCGGTTGTTATGACCGCTATACCGGTAATTTTGATCAGTACCCTGATATCAACAATCTGCCCAGCGGGGTGGTCGATCAGGCGGGATTGACCGATGAAGATAAGCGCCGGCAGCTGGAATTTCTGAAAAAACTTGATGAGCAGAAAGAACCGGTTTACCGGATCAATGCCGGTGACAAAATCAGCATCAGAGTTTACAATCACCCGGATTTGATCATGGAATCTCTGGTGACTCCCGACGGGGCGATCGGGGTGATGTTTGCCGGTCAGGTGCAGGTCGCCGGACTGACATTGGAAGAGGCCAGCGAAAAGATCAAAAAAATTTATGCCCAATACATTAAAAATCCGGAACTGGGGGTTTTTGCTATTGACGTCAGAAGTCAGACTGCCACCATTGCCGGAGCGATCAATAATCCGGGCATGTTTGTGATTTCCAACGGTATGCGTCTGGCTGATCTTTTTGCCAAAGCCGGCGGTTCGGCAGTCCGGGACTTTGACGATCAGATGCTCGATGCGGCGGATTTTCAGAACAGTATCCTGGTCCGGGATGGTAAAATCCTGCCGGTGAATTTTTCGCTCGCCATTGAAAAAGGTGATCGCTGGCACAATGTCAAACTTAAAAAAGGCGACTACATCTACATCGCCGTCCGTTCCGAGGCGATGGTCAGTATTATCGGCAGTATTCACCGTCCGCACAAGCGGTTGTGGGATCAGAATTTGGGGATTTTGGAACTTATCTCCTCCGGGCTCGGTCTGAAAGAGGAGCATTGGCAATACGGGGTCGTTATCCGCGGCGGCATGGAAAATCCCCGCTTTTACCGGGTGGATATCGACGGCATTTTGCAGGGACGCTGTGCCAATGTCCGGCTGCAGCCGGGGGATGTGGTTTATGTGCCGCATGACAATATCTCTGAATACAACGTATTTGTCCGCAAATTGCTGCCGACGGCACAATTCCTGAGTACATTCACGTTTCCGGCATTGAATTTCATCCAGTAAGGAGTGTTATGAAGTACCTGATTTTTCTCATCGCTTTTATGGGTGTACTGCCGCTGGGGTATATACTTACGTTGAATCGCAAGTATATGCGCCTGGCGTTTTTGGCGGTACTCCTGCCGGTGATGGCGTTCAATCAGGTGTCGATCAACTTTTTTTCGCATGAAACTTACCGGGGAACTTCCAGAGGTATGGAAGTATCGCTGGTTTATCTGATCGCATTGGCAATGCTGATCGGAATGTGGATATTGTACCGCAAAAAGCCGCTTTTGCCGGATGCGGGAAGCAAAATATATTGGATATATTTTCTGCTGTGCATCCCGTCGCTTATCAATGCGGATAATATGCTGTTCAGCTGGTTTGAGTTGTGGAAAATGATCATGATGTATGTCGTTTTTCTCTGCTGCTACTATTATCTGTATTACACGAGAGACTTCAATACAGTGATGACCGGTTTCGGGATCGTGGCGGCGGTCACGTTTCTTTCGGTGGTATTTCAGCATGTCAAAGGTATTCATCAGGCCAACGGATTGTTTCCGCATCAGAACAGTTTGGGGATGTTTATGAACCTGATCGCACCGGTGTTTTTCGGTTATTATTTCAACCGCAATAAGGGTTGGAAACGGTTTTTGTTTGCCGGATTTTTTCTGATGGCTTCGGCGGCGTGTATGCGTACATATTCCCGGGGGGCGATGGTTTGTCTGCCGTTCGGTTGTGCAATAACAGCGTTGCTTTCGTTGCGGTACCAGTTTCACATGCGCAAAGTTCAGATATTGCTGCCGATTTTTCTCGTCTGCTTTTTCGGCGCTTTGCTGTTGCTTCCCAATATTGTCAAACGATTTGAAAATGCTCCGAAAGAGTCCCTGATGACCCGGCAATATCTGGCGGCATCGGCGTGGAATATGATGAAAGATAAACCGTTTGCCGGGGTCGGTTTGAATAACTGGGGCATAAAAATCAATCCGCCGTACCCTTATTGCGAATACCGCTATGAGAATAAACGGATTGCCAAAGATTTCAAAGAGGGGATCGTGGAAACCAGTTATCTGCTGGTCGGCTCCGAGTGCGGATTCCCGGCATTGGCGGCATTTTTGACGTGGCTGGGATATTATTATGTCGCAGCTTGCAAACTGGTGAAGCGGTTGCGGCGGAGTGAGCTTTTTTACATTCCTGCCGGAATCGTCGGCGGGCTTACGGCGGTTTATCTGCAATCAACTCTGGAATGGGTGATGAAACAGCAGGTCAATTTTATTCAGATGATGATATTGTTTGCCGTATTGAGTATTTTGTATAAATACAGTACGCAGTTGACTTCCGGTAAAGTTGAGGTGGCGGCATGAAAAATATTTTACATATCGGTATCTTCCTGCTGCTTGTCCTGACCGGATGCAAGCAGGAGAGCCGCGCTGTCGAGATCGAATACGAGTTTCTTACTCCGCAAGTGGTGGTCGTGAAAGGAAATACGCCGAATCCCGCCGGAGTGATCTCCAATAATTACCGTGCAGTCTGGGCAAAAGAAAACGCCCTGTTGCGGGATGAAAAGGGTAAAATCCTTCGCAAACCGGATGTGACTTACTATCAATACTTTGTCCTTGATAAACCTTTTGCTCCCGGCGAAAAACGGATCATCGGTACGGTCGCAGTGCAGTACGATCCGGAAATACCGAGCAATATTTTCAAACTCAATCAGCTGGGCAACGGCGTAAATCAGAAAAAGAAATTTGCTTACATGGGCGCATGGCTGGGCAGGGATGGGGCAATGCCATTGAAACACCTTGCCGGGAAAACGTTTGAGATCCGCCGCAGTTCTGATAGAAAAATGGTCTTTGCCGGCGTATTGAAACTCCGGCGGGATGACCCCGCTTATCAGGGCAAAACGCCATTTACCGGCGAAGAGGTGCTGGAACTGGATTATTCCAACTTCAACATTCCGGGGAAATATTATTTTTATGTGGACGGTATCGGCAGAAGCATGGAGTTTGCCATCGGCAGTGAAACCGTAAATGAAGCCTTTTACATCCATGCCCGGGGCTTGTACCACAAACGCTGCGGCATTGCCAAAAAACAGCCGTTCACAGCATGGGTAAGTCCGGCATGCCATGAAAAAGTTTACGCCGGGATTTTCCCCGGCAACGCTGAACATTACCGCAAAGGGAAAAATACCGAAGAAGGCTTTGTCCGTAATTTTCAACGCCTTGAAGTGAAACATTTTGACCTGATAAAACGCAATACTTTGCCGGTGTCTCATTTGAAAGAATACACCGCCCCCGGCGGCTGGCACGATGCGGCAGACTATGACCGCCGCCCCTGTCATTTGCGGATTGTCAGCGATCTGGCGACGGTTTATCTGATGAAGCCGGAAAATTTTGTTGACGGTCAGCTCCAGATTCCTGAAAGCGGCAACAGAATACCGGATATTCTGGATGAAGCGGCGTGGGGAGTGAAACATCTCCTTGCGGTGCAGCAGGATAACGGTGGTGTCGGAACATGGTTTGAAACGACCGGACACCCGCAGGCAGGGGAGGGGCTGCCGGACAAAGATAAGTACGTTTATTATGTGTCAGCCCCATCCCGGAACGGTTCTCTGGAATATGCGGCGGCAGTCAGTACTCTGGCGCTTGCCATGAAACAGGCTGGATTTCCGGCGGAAGCGGCAAAATATTTGATGTCAGCACAAAAAGCGTGGCAATTTGCTCTTGACAGCAAAAATACTCTTGCCCGGGGATATATGTATAATGGCAAAATGATTTATTACTGTGAGGGAATGACGCTCGCTGCCCAAAATCTGTTGAGAGCCGGAATGAATTTATTTATTCTGACCGGAAATAAAAAATATCTCGAACCGGTATTGGAAGATCGCAAACGTATCAAAGAAGCATTGATCAGAGATTTCTGGAAATGGCCGGTGCTGAGCTGGATGACTCTGGAACTTTATCCGGTAAAAGAATTGACCGGGTTCCGGCAGGAATATCGGAAAATTATTTTGCGCAATGCTGATAAAATGGTTGTTGATTTGGAAAACGCTTATCCTTACCGCACGTTGTGGCATGCTCATAATGCGGGGTGGGTCCATGCGATGGCATGGGGAAATTATCACCCGTTGCGGCGGGCGGTGACTTTGATCGCAGCTCATAAACTTACCGGTGAACAAAAATATCTTGACGGGGCGTATATAGCCAATGATTTCCATAATGGTGCCAATCCGTTGGGCAGAAGTATGACTTCCGGGCTGGGCAAAGTTTATCCGGCAGTATTTCTTGATCTGGTAAGTTATGCTGACGGTATCGGGGAATTTGTGCCGGGGATCACCCCTTACGGGAACACATTCGGGCTTGACCGCAATGCGGTAAAGATGGTGTATGGGAGCAGTGCTGATACACTTCCAATATTCCGGCGCTATGTCAATCTGGAGTTTATGAGTGTGCCGTCAAGTGAGTATTCGGTCTGGGAAACGATCGCTCCGGCGGCGGTCACCACAGGATATTTGATTGAAAAACCGGCGCTGCCGTCAACTGAATTGAAAAACCGGAAACCGGCAGCGGATTTCCGCAAACTTCCCGGTTACCGGGCGTTGCCGTGAGGTGAATATGAAGCATAAAACCATTGAAATATTTTTGTTTATAGATGCGCTGGGATGGAAGATCGTCAACGATCACCGCTTTTTGACAGAATTTTTGCCGCACCGCAAAAAAATCACCATGCAGTTCGGTTATTCCAGCAGTGCCATACCCACTATTCTGTCGGGCAAAACTCCGGCGGAACACGGACACTTGGGATTGTTCCGGTTTGCTCCGGAGACGTCGCCATTCCAACGGCTGTCCCGGTTTTCGTGGGCATTAAAACCGGCAAGTTTCTGGAACCGGGGGCGGGTGCGGCACCATTTGTCCAAAATGCTGAAAAAAATTTATGGTTTTACCGGATATTTTCAGCTTTACCGGATGCCGGTTTGGAAGTTGAAATACATGGACTACTGTGAAAAAAAGAATTTATTCATCGCCAACGGCATGGAAAATATTGCCAATTTGCACGATATATTGAGTGCCAAAGCGGTTGAGTTTCACATTTCGGACTGGCATTTGAGCGACAGTGAAAATTATATCGCCGCAGAAAAAGCGATTGAAAACGGTAAGAACTTTCTTTTTGTTTATACCGCAGGTTTTGATGGAGTATTGCACGATAAAGTAAAAGATTTTACGGCGGTGCAAAACAAACTTGACAATATAAAAACTCATATCGAACGGCTTTATAATAAAGCTCAAAAATACGCTGATAATGTGCATTTTACGGTAATTTCAGACCACGGAATGACTCCGCTTGCTGCTGCGGTGGATATTATGAAAGCCGTGGAAGAAAGCAACCTTGTTTTTGGTGAAGATTACGGGGCTTGTTTTGACTCGACGATGGCAAGATTTTATTATTTAAGTGAAAATGCCGAAAGAGTGATTTGGGAAATAATGAAAAAGTTTCCCGGGCATTTTTTGAGTAAGGATGAAGAAATAAACTACGGAATTTACCGTGCCGACCGGCTGTTTGGCGATGGGATATTTCTATTGGATGCCGGAATTCAGATCGTTCCGTCAGATATGGGGGATAAACCGCTGAACGGGATGCATGGATTTGCTCCGGAAAATGAACACTCGTTTGCGGCAATACTCTCCAATACCGCTTTGCCGGAGAGAGTGAAACAGGTTGCAGATTATTTTGATTTTATGATAGAAAGAGCTGGGAAGTTATGAAAATACCTTTTTTCAAAAATACCGTAACCAACTATTTTTCCATGTTTGTCCGGTTGGTGCAGGGAATTCTCGTCACCCGCTGGCTCATCAGCCATCTGGGCGAAGCGCAGTATGGTTTGTGGGTCATGCTGTGGAGTTTTTTCAGTTATGCGCTGCTGCTTGACCTCGGTTTCGGGGTGGCAGCTCAAAAAGTTACTGCTACGGAACTTTATAAACGCGATATTGAAAAATACAATCACACGGTTTCCAGTATTTTTTTCAGTCATGTGACGCTGGCATTGATGATTTTGCCATTGACATTGGTGGGGATGTATTACATCCGGGAACTTTTTCATCTGCCGGCAGATGCCACGGCGGAATATATCCGTTTTTGCCGGGAAGCGCTGCTGTTAAGCGGACTGGCGGCAACGATCGTTTTTCCGCTGGGCGTGTTCCCGGAAATTTTGGTGGGATTGCAGAAACTTTATTTGCGCAATTATATCATCGTTGTTTCCAAATTGATCGAACTTGCCGGAGTTATCTGTATTTTTGCGTTGGGTTGGGGGCTTTTTAAGCTGTTGTTTTTTGTGATGCTGGTGATGGGAGCTACCCAGTTGGCGATGTTGATTTCGGTGTGGAAAAGTATTCCCGGATTCCGGATCCGGCTGGCTTTTGACCACGAGGTGTTCCGGGGGGTATTCCGTTTTTCCAGTGCAGTGTATATTATTTCCATCGGACGCATGATCTGGGAAAGGGGAATGTTTCTGCTGATAAGCATTTTCTGCGGATTGGCGCCGGTGGGTATTTTTCAGCTGGGCAGCCGTATTCCGTTTCTCATGCAGCAGATCGCTTTGCCTTATGTGGAAAATATTTCACCGATATCGGCGTTGCTGCACAGCCGCAAACGCACGATGCATCTGGCACAAATATTGATGCGTTCGATCCGGTGGGTGAACTTTTTTGCCGCCGGAGCCACGGTGATGGTGATGATCTATGCGCCGCGGATAATTTTACTGCTCTTTAATGTTGTAAGTGATGAAGCGGCATTTATCTGCCGTTTAATGATATTGTTTGTCTATTTTCTGCTGGTTTGCCGGATCATTCCGGAAAAATTTCTGACGATGGCGGAGGAGCATAAATTTCTGGCCCGGGTTCAGAGTTTTGAGAGCCTGTTTTTTATCGTTATTTCGGTTATCGGACTGCTGATAAAGCCGCATGAACTTGTTGTTGTCGGGGCGATGATCCTGACAAAATTGATCGGTACCGCCGGTTTTGTCGTGCCGCATCTGGTCAAAAGAACCAATATCAAAATGCGGTATTTTGTTTTATATTCGCTCTTTGAGCCGACGCTGCTGGCTTTGTCGGTGGGGATGTTTTGTTACTGGCAATACTATTTGCTGCGGGGTCAGATCCATGAAATTTCCCTGTTGGCTCTGGCTGGGATTTCCGGGGTGCTGATTTATTTTCCGGCGCTCTATTATATGATGTTTGACCATGCCGAAAAAATCCGTGCCAAAAAAATCATCGGAAAATTCACGGCGAAATTGCGGAGACGGTAAATTATGGAAATGCGTTTTGAGTATATCCACGGCGTAATGGTCGCCCATGTGCAGATGTTTCTCGATCATGTCGGGGCGGAAAACTTCAAATATGTATTGAGCGAACGGATGAAAGAGGGCGAACAAATCGTTCTTGATCTGGAAAAATTGGTCAATATAGATAATTACGGACTTGATGCACTGTTGGCAATGGCGCAAAAGGCATTGGAAAACAATTCAGTCATCAAACTGGCAAGAGTCAGTGCTGATATGAAAATCGTATTGGATATAACCAAAGTTTACCGGGTATTTGACATTTATCCTACGGTCGAAGATGCCGTGGCAAGCTGTCAGGAGGATAAAGCATGATCTCGGTATTGATGCGCTCTCATAACGATATAAAATATATCCGCCGGACGGTTGAAGCGCTGCTGGCTCAGGAGGTGGATGATGCGGTGGAAATCATCTCCTGTGATGACCGTTCCGATGACGGTACTGCTGAATATCTTGCCGCCGTCCCGGAACTGCGGCGGATCGCCCCGCCGGAAGGAAAATATGTTCCCGGTAAAACGTTGAATCACATGATCCGTCAGGCTTATGGGGATATTATTGTTTTCAACAACAGTGATGCCATTCCGCAGCATCGGGAATATTTGAAAAATCTTACTTCGCCGCTGAAAGATCCCGGCGTGGATTGTGTTTTCGGCAATCAGATCGCCAGAAAAGATGCTTATTATGTCGTGCGCAAAGATTACGAACGGGCATTCGGTGACGGTTCAATATCTGCGGCATGGGACAACTTTTTTTCGCTGGTTTCATCGGCATTCCGCAAAAGTGACTTGCTTGCCAAACCTTTTGATGAAAATATCCAGTATTCTGAAGATGCCGATTGGGTCAAACGCTATTCTGCCAAAATCGTTTATGCGGCAGATGCCATAGTGGAACACTCCCATAATTATACGTTGAAAGAGGTCAGAAAACGCTTTTTCAATGAAGGCGTTGCAGATACTCAAATGGGTAAAGTGCCGCCGGGATTTTGCCATTGTATGCGATCGGTGATCGCCGAAATTTTGCGGGATTGGTTTTATCTTGCCAAACACGGAGCGGTAACAGAATTTTTTTACGCTCCTGTCTACCGTTATGTGCAAAAAATGAATTACTACCGGGGGACAAAGCGATGAAAATAGCGCATATTGTCCGCCGTTTTACCTTTTCGGAATGGGGCGGCACTGAAAGTGTGGTCTGGAATATCGCTTTGCAGCAGAAATTTCAAGGCTTGACCCCGGAAATAATCTGTACTGCCGCATTGGATAAAGTCGGCAATGAAGTCATTGACGGGATCACAGTCAAACGTTTTCCGTATTTTTATCCGTATTTTCCCATGCCGGCAAAAGATAAACTGGCATTGGATAAAAAAGGCGGCAATCCTTTTGCGCCGGAGCTGTTGCGGTATTTGAGAAATGGGGATTTTGATATATTTCATATCCACGCCGGAGGCAGGATCGCCAATTATTCCATCCGCTTGGGAAAAAAATTGCGTACTCCGTGCATTATGAGTTTGCACGGCGGCGCCTGTGTTATCCCGGAGCAGGAGATGAAGCTGATGCTGAAACCGTTGAAGCACAAATTTTCTTACGGCGGGATCGTTGACCGGATTTGCAAACAGCGCCATGCCCCGGAAAGTGGTGCTGATTTGCTGTTGGCATTGAGCCGGGAGGAGGTGGGGAAACTGCAAAAACGTTATCCGGAGAAAAAAGTGGAACTTTTCCCCAATGGTATTTTGCACCGGGAGCTGCCGGATGTTGGGAATTTCAGAGCAAAATACCTCATTCCGGAGGATAAAAAAGTTATTTTGTGCATCTCCCGCATCGATTATCAGAAAAATCAGAAAATCCTGCTGGAATTGCTGACGGCGCACTCGGATACTCATTTGCTGCTGATCGGTCCGGTAACGGCGGCGTGGTATTATGATGAGATCCTTAAACATGCGGAAAAATCCGGAGTTTATGGGCGTGTGACCATCATCCCAGGTTTAGCTCCTGACAGTGTGGAGCTGTTGCAGGCATTGAAAACCGCATACTGTTTTATTCTGCCCAGCCGTCACGAGCCATTCGGGATCGCGGCACTGGAAGCTCTGGATGCTCAAGTGCCGGTCATAGCGGCTGCAGTCGGAGGTTTGAGAGATTTTCTTGTTGACGGTAAAAATGCCATTTTATTTGAAGATAACAATTCGGCAAGTCTGCTCGAAGCGTATAAAAAAATTGAATTTTTGCGTGATGATTTGATCGCCTGCGGCTCAGTTACTGCTCAAAAATACAACTGGCAGAGCATTGCCGGCAAACTTACTGATATTTACCGGGAGCTTCAAGTATGAAAAATATTCTTTACATCGGTAAATATAACGGTATTATCGGCGGAATAGAGCGTTATATGCAAAAAAGCGCCGTGCTTTTGCGTCAAAACGGCTTTGCTGTCCATTACCGGTTTATTGAAAATGGCGGCAAAGATCAGGCGGCTTTTGCCGCTGCATTTGACAGTGTAAAGCCGTTTTTGCCGGGCGACGGAGCGTTGAAGTCTGCTGATATGGTGATACTTCACAATATTATTGAGGTGAAATATCTGGCAGAATTGCCGCCGGATAAGACCTGCTTTTTTGCCCACGATCACAATATTTACTGTCAACGCCATCACTATTATACCCCGTTGGGCAGGAAAAACTGCCACCGGGCATATAACAGGTTTATCTGCAAACTTTGTTCGCTGGGCAGAAATCCGGCACCGCCGCTGGCGGCATACCGTAAATTTCCGGCATTGGTGCTGTCGGATTTTATGCAGGAAAATTTGCGTAAAAACGGTTTTGAAAAGGTCTTTAAACTTCCGGCATTTATCACCCCGGACGATGCGGTGCGCTCTGTTATGCCCGATGGCGTATTGCGGATACTTTTTCTGGGACAGCTTATCCGGGGCAAAGGGGCGGATCTGATGCTGAAAACACTTGCCCGTTTGGAAGTACCGTTTCATTGCACCATTGCCGGAGACGGCAAAGATCGTGACATGTTGGAAAAAATGGTTGAAAAATTCAACTTGCGTGATAAAGTATGTTTTGCCGGATTTGTCAGCGAACCGGAGAGGTTATGGGCAGATTGTGATGTGTTTTTCTTTCCCATCCGCTGGCAGGAGCCTTTCGGACTGGTCGGGCTTGAAGCAATGGCACATGGAGTACCGGTGGTGGCTTTTGATCTTGGCGGGGTGCGGGAGTATCTTGATTGCGGCTGCGGGAGATTGATTGCGGAAAAAGATATTGCATCTGCTGCCGGAAACTTGAACTGGTTGGGGGCGCATCCGGAGCTTTTGGCTGAATTGGGTGATCGAGGCAGAAGTGTGGTGAAAGAAAGATTTTCGGAGGAAAATTTTGTGGATAAATTTAACAATCTTGCGGAGCTCCTGTTATGAAAATATTACTGTCCGCAATTCCGTTTGATAATGGTAAATCGGGGATTTCTGTCTACATCCGTGAGGTGGTGAATGCTCTGGAAAGTGCCGGACACCAGTTGACTTTGATCGTGGAAGATGACGGGGCAAAAGAGTTTGAACGTTTTGATCTGATCCGGATAAAGAAACGGAATGCTCTTTTTTCCATGCTGTACAGTTTATTTATCCTGCCGTGGCGGATCAACTGGAAAAAATATGATTTCTGCATCATGCTTGCCGCCAACCGGCGGGTATTTTGCCGCTATCCCATATTTACCATTGCGGTCGTTCACGATCTGTCGCAGTATCATGTGCCGGTAAAATACGATAAATTCCGGATGTTTTACATCAAAAAAATATTGCCGCACTACGTCCGCAAAGCCCGGAGCATCGTTGCCATCAGTCAATCGACCCGTAATGATTTGATCAAATATTGGCACATTCCGGCAGAGAAAATCCATGTGGTATATAACGGTTTTACTCCGCCGGAAAAAATTGAGACTGCAAAGAAAAAACAGCTTCTTTATATTTCCAGGATCGAGCATCCCGGAAAAAATCATTTGAATTTGCTGAAGGCCTTTGAACTGCTGCCGGAAAATTTACGCAAAGAATATACTCTGGTCATGCCGGGGGCGGCGTGGAACGGGGCGGAAACGGTTTTTGAGTATGCCAAAAATTCGCCTTGTGCCGGACAATTCAAGTTTACCGGGTTTGTGGATTTCGCAACGCTGCCGGAACTCTATGCTCAGAGTGCGATGTATATATTTCCGTCTTATTTTGAGGGATTCGGATTATCGTTGCTGGAAGCTATGCATGCCGGATTGCCGTGTGCATGTTCCAATAATTCTTCACTGGGGGAACTCGGGGCGAATGCAGCTGAACTTTTTGATCCGGCTTCGGTGGAGGATATTGCAGCTGCGATGCAGAAAATTCTTACGGATGAGGATTATAAGCAAACTTTGATCGCCAAAGGCAGGGCGCAAGCCGCCCGCTTCAGCTGGCAAAATACCGCCAACGGTTTGATCGAAATTTACCGCAACCGGAGTGCGGCGGTATTCGGAGTTCGTTTTTTCAGCGGAACAATGAGTGAAGCATTGGAGAAAATTGCCGATTTGGTTAAAGACAGACAAAATCACCACGTTGCCTTTATCAATGCTCATTGTCTGAATATTGCGTATAAAAATGAAGCGTACAAAGAAATTCTCAATTCCTGTCCGGCAGTATTCGCTGATGGCATCGGGGCAAAAATCGGAGCGAAAATCCTGGGCAGCCGGGTAGAGGACAATGTCAACGGTACTGACATGTTTCCATTGCTCGCTCAAAAATCTTATCGCATTTATCTTTTAGGCGGAGCGCCCGGCGTAGCGGCAAAAGCGGCGGAAAAGGCGCAGGCGGTGAGCGAAGCAGAATTTGTCGGTTGTGCAGATGGATTTTTTCAGGAAAAGAGCGAAAAAGAAGTTTTTGCCGAAATAAAAGCGTTACATCCGGATATCGTGTTGGTGGCGCTGGGAGTACCCAAACAGGAAGAGTGGATAAGTGAGCATTTGCCGGACTTGCCCGGATGTGTGGCGATCGGCGTCGGCGGATTGCTGGATTTCGTTTCCGGGCGTATCCCCCGGGCGCCGCTGTGGATGCGCAAGTGCAATATTGAGTGGTGTTACCGGCTTTACAATGAGCCTGTAAGGTTATTTAAACGGTATATTATAGGTAATCCCGTATTTATTTTGCGGGTTTACTGGAGCAAGATATGGAGGAGAAAATGAAAAAATTTATAACAGTGCTGACCGCGGCAGTTGCGGTTTTTATGTTAGCAGGATGCAGTTCTGCTTCGCCCTATGATTACGGTACCAACTGGCTGATCCGGGAGAATGACGTGCCGCAGTATTATTCCGAATTTGATCTGTTTTACATTGGCAAAGCTCCCGCCGGTTACGGCGATACCCATGATATACAGTTCAATTGGACTAAAACTCACACCAACGATATTTTCGGACGCGGCGTCAGAGTTTTTGCTCCGGAAATCCAGAATCCGGATGTGAAAAATGTTTCCGAAGCATTGGAGTATTATCTCAATAACTTCCATGAGCCGGGACATCCGTTTGTACTGCTTGCCGAGGGCAAAGCCGCTGATCTGCTTTATGCCGCAATGCAAAAAGTGGATGGACTTACGGTGAAAAACGGTTTTATCGCCGCTTATTTACCGGATATGCGGCCCAAAAGTGCCGCACAGATCGCTGATGATTTTTACTGGGATGATCTGAAAGCCGCCACCGGTGCCGCTGATTACGGAGTGATCGTCAGCTGGACGAGCTGTATCAATAATGAAAAAATGACCGATCCGGCACTGAAAAAAGGGATTTACTGCATCAATCCGTTAAACTGGAAATCAGATGCCACTCCCGGAACTGCAAAGGAAAACATCAAAGCGGTATTTTATATGCCGGAGCATAAAAATATTTTCTGGCGCAAAGTCGAGGTGAAAAACTTTTGCAGTGCGGTCATTGATCCGGAAAAAGGGGTGCTGAACGTGAATTGTCCGTTGCCGCTGCTGCATGTTGTCAACGGTAAATTTACCAATAATTGTATTTCGATCTTTGCCGGAAATATCGCCGCCAATGCCAGACTGAGGACACAAAATCTGATCAAAGCCAGGGAATGGAAGAAAGCGAATTAATATGAGTTTTTTTGATTACCTGCCGTGTTATATTTTGAATCACTCACCTGAAATCATCGCTGCGTTTGAGATGGATTTTTTGCGGAATTTACCCGCATTTCAGCAGGCGATCCCGCAAGGTGAAAAGTTTACCATGCTTTTGCAATTGGGGTGGTCGGCAGAGTTGCCGGAAGTGGCATCCGAACTGAAAATACGACTTGCTGAAGCTAAAAATGCGTTCCCGGAGGCACGATTTATTATTTTGGCAAATGCACCGGGTGAGGTGGAGATCATTAAAGATTTCAGTGAGGTTTATTTAGCCAGCCATAATGCTTTTCTGGAGCCGTCACATTATCCGTTGGCAAAAAAAAGCAAACCCCGTTTTGATGCTCTTTATATTGCCCGCATTACGCCGTTTAAAAGGCATGAGCTTGCCGCAAAAGTCCGGAATCTTCACTTGATCGGCAATTATTCCGAAAAAGAAAAAGAGTATTTTTTGCAGACGATGACTCACTTTCCCCATGCCCGGTGGAGTCGGAAAGTGCCGTCATTTTTGATCGGACGGGAAATTTGCAAAGCCGCTTGCGGATTGGCGCTCTCGGCAGTGGAAGGAGCGATGTTTTCCTGCGGAGAGTATTCGCTCTGCGGGGTGCCGGTGGTAAACACCCGGAATCTGGGGGGCAGGGATACACTTTTGCCGGAATTCGCCGTCCGCTATGCTGACGATACGGCTGAAAGCGTGGCTGAAAATGTGGATTTCTGGGTGAATGATCCCATCGAACCGGCTGAAGTCCGTAACGCTTTTCTGAAATTGGCAGCGCCGCAAAAAGAATTGGTGCAGGAGCTGGTCAATACCATCGCCGGAAAAAAAGTGCATTTGCCGCATAAATTGAATATCCGGTGCCGCTTGCTGCCGCATACGAAATTACTGCATGGAATCAGGAGGGTAAAATGAGTATTGCCAAAGATAAAATTTTTGCTGTCATTATGGCGGGCGGCAAAGGGGAAAGATTGTGGCCGTTGAGTACCGACGAACGCCCCAAACCGCTGATCTCTCTCAACGGTCAGCAGACACTGCTGGAAGACACGGTGCAAAGATTGTTTCCGCTGTTGAATGCGGAAAATATTCTGGTGATCACCGATGAAAAATCTGCGGCTCAAGCCCGGGAAATCCTGATGCTGCCGGCAGAGAACATCATTGCCGAACCCTGCCGCAGAAATACTGCGCCCTGTATCGCTCTGGCGGCAGCTTTGATCAAACGCAAATGTGCCGATGCGACGATGATCATTTTGCCAGCTGACCACCGTATTGCTCCGGTAAAGCGGTTTCAAGAAGACTTGCTTGACTGCATTGAACAGGCTCAAAAAGGCAGTTTGACTATTTTAGGGGTAACTCCGGATAAACCGGCGACCGGCTATGGTTATATCAATGCCGGGGAGAAGATCGCTCCTGGAATCTACAAAGTAAATGCGTTCAAAGAAAAACCGGATTTTGCCACCGCCCAGCACTATATGATGGACGGCAATTACTGGTGGAACTGCGGGATTTTTGTCTGGCAGGTGGCGGCGATAGCTGCGGCGTTTAAGGAATACTGCCCGGGATTGTATGATAAATTTGCATCATGGGCAGACGGCGGGGATTACCGCAAAGATTTTGAAAACTGTGAAAAAATTTCCATTGATTATGCCATTATGGAAAAAGCTGACCATGTGGCGGTAAAACAGGCATCTTTCCAGTGGAATGATTTAGGTACATTGGGGGCGTTGTACGAAATCACTATGAAAGACTTTCACGAAAACGCCATCAGTACCAAAGGCAAACTGCAGCTTGAGGAGTCGGATCAAAATTTGATTTTCTGTGATGATGATACCGAGATCCGTATGGAAAATATCAAAAATTGTGCCATCATAAAATCGGGTAAATCATTGTTGATAACTACCAAATGGTGATCTGTAAATCTTTGCCGGATCCAGTTGAAAACGCCGGAGCTGAAATTCGCTCCGGCGTTGCATCGTAAAATGGATTACTCTGTGTCAGTTATGACAGCTTTATGTTTTGCCGTCTGCGGCGGAATTCAGCCGGCCAGTCCACGTCAAAAAAGCGGCAGATGCGGTGAGCTTCGACGTCCTCTTTCCACAATTTGATGTAATGCAGAACTTTTTCGGTCGCAAGCACTTTGTGCTTTCTTTGCCGTTTTATCCACGTAATAAACTGCTCCATGTCTGCCGGCGTGATCGTGCGGGCTGTTTCCAGATCATAAAGTTTTTTGAACCGGATCAGATAACGCACCCAGCAGGGCAGATCTGCCGCCGGACGGATATTTGGCAGTTTGCGTGCCAACCGGCGGGCGGGGGGCAGGAGTTTCTCCAATTGTTCCACCGAAATACGGCTGAACAGCGATGCCGGAGTGGGGATGTGGCAATCCTCAAACGATTTCATCACTTCGGCGACCATATTGTAAAAGCTTTCCGCTTCTGCAGCGTATTTCCCGAAACGGCGTTCGTAAAATCTTTGCAACGCAGCGGCAAAATTTTCGCCGCGCGCCGCTTGAGCCATAAAACGGTAATTGCTCCCGTAACTGCTCCAATGCCCGAACTGGAACTGGGTCAGCACGCCGTCAACCTGATGCTGATGATAAAATTCAAACTCATCAAACATCCGCTGCCAGAACAATAACGGCAGTGACATATAAAAATTTATGCCCATGTAATACTCATAGATCATAAATTCGCCGCCGGCTTTACTCTTTTCCCACGCCAGAAAATCACGCAGAAATCCCCGGTTGGTCGGGCAGTCATCCGAGAATAGATCGTGTTTGACACACCGCCAGTACAGTGCATACTGTACCGCAATCCCCAGGGTAAGTTTGAAATCCGGAGCCGGGGAACTGTAGTTGACGTAACCGAAAAAATTCAGTGCCAGATCCGGATTCTCCCGGTGAATATCCTGTGCTACCGCCGTGATAAATTCATTGTAGGCTTTTTCCGCATAGAAGTAACGGCGGGCAGAGGGCAGGTGAAATTTGCGGTCATCGTCATCGGTGTAATACGCCGAACAGCGGGGACACTCGCACCAGCCGAAACCGTCATTGGGGTTCAGACCGAGCCGGGTGAGTTCCGGATTTTTGCGCTGATAAGCAAGCAGTTGTTTAGCAACTTCTTGGCGTAATCCCGGTTCAGTGGTACAGAGTTGACGGCTGACGTGGTTGACTCCGGGAATTTCCTTATCCAGATGATCCTGGGCGCGGGTGGCGAAATATTCCGGGTGATCTTTGCCGTATTTATCGACCGGAATAAGGTATTCAAAATTGTGGTGACCGCTTTCGATCGTGATTCCCCGGATCGCAGCATACTCTTTCAGTTCCGGCGACAAATCATCGTAATATTTCATCCACACCAGCAGATAATTCAGCTTGTTTTTCGCCATGAAATCAAAAATCAGCGGGCTTTCGACCGGATCAAAGGGGAATTCCTGAATAAAACCGCACCGGCGGATTTTGATTTGCCGGGCAGGAACCAACACCCCCTGCGGCAGTTCATGCTGAACTTGTGCCGGATCAAAATTTTCCACTCCGGGTTCAAAAAAATCATATCCTAAAAAGCGTTCCGCACAATCATAAACCGCATAAAGCAGTTCCACATCATTGGGGGCGGCAAAAAGCCATTTGCCGTTTTGGCGGGAAATTTCAAATGACGGCAGTTCCGGAACCAGTTTGAATTCAGCAGCGCCGCCGCCGAAGCGTTTAAGTTCTTTTTTTGCCAGAGTTGCGGTAGGAGAGGTAAGCATTGGTTATTGTCCCAAAATTGGTGATACTTGCATTAAAAAGTTGCTGGTTGAGATTATTGTAACTTTCTAAATATATCACACACGTTATGATTTTTCAACTGCTCCATAACGGTCAGAGCCAACCGGTGGTTGGATCTGACCGCAAGGAGTCACCGACTTGTCACGGCGCGGTGCAACGGAAACGGACGGTAAATTTTTTTACAGAAAATGGGACATTATCGAGCATTTTTATTTTCCCTCGATGGCAGTGGTCAATTCATATTCAAACACCGTGCCGGCAGACAGCTTCATCCGCGGCACCGGCTGGAAATATAATTTGCGGTCAACCCCGCGGTTCCAAAAGAGAAATGCACTTTTTCCGCCCGGGGCAGGGGTGATGGTGCGGAGCGTGGAAACGGCAGTGATCTTTTCTGCCGGAGCGTAATAATTGACCCGGGAAATTCCACGTTTGGTAAGGCTTTGTTTTTTTGCCATCCGGGAAAAATCGATCGATTCGATGCTGCCATCAGCATTGACACATTCAGCTTGGGTGAAAATTCCGCACCACGGGTGCATGAAAAGGTAAAACTGTGCGACTTCAGTATCTTTCAAAACGGTAACTTTGGCCTGTTCGACCAGTTTGTTCGCACTGAAACTGATGGTGTAGTCGATTTTCAAATCGAGCAGGACAGAGCTTTTTTTCATTTCAAATTTTTTGACGTCAAGCGTTTTTCCTGCCGGGACAAATTCTTTGCCGTCAGCAAAAAATTTTACATCAAGTCCGGTTTCCCCGATTTTGTTTTCCTTATGTCCGGTGCCGACCCAACCGCATTTGAAGCGGACGACATTGCCGAAAAAACTGCGGGGGCGGCATAAATTCACGCCTTTATAGTCAATGGAATTCAAATTCCAGTAATGACGGCTGACCAGAAGTATTTCGGTATCGCCGCATTTGATTTTCTGCTGCTGAACTTCAGTACTGTATGATACAGCTCCGGCAAGAGCAAGCAAAACAGTCAACAGTTTTTTCATCGTTATTCTCCTTTCATCCAACTTAAAACATCTTGGTATTTCGCATATTTGTTCAAAACTTCCTGATGGCTCAAACTTTTGCCGCTGCCGTCCAGATTGACGTAGTTGCCGCTGCGATTGTGCCATAAACCGAACATACTAATGTGCGAGTGACCGGAGTGGTTGTCTTTGTTTACGATATAACTTTCCAGATCGGAA
>SUVU01000001.1 GCA_015061865.1 Lentisphaerota bacterium | reverse complement strand
GCTCATAAAAAACGGGACTGCCGTTTTTGCGGCAGTCCCGTTTCTGTTTTGCAATATACTTATTCAGTAAAAGCAGATTTCAACGCCCACAACCCGAGCGCAGGATTGCTGATGTAGAAAATTTCTTCACCATCAACGATATTCACACCGTCTTTCAATTTGGTGATGTCATATTTTTTCAGCATCTCGTCAAGATCGCCGTACTCAAAACCGACACCGCGGATCTCATCAGCAGTGACCTGATCGCCGGGGCAATAGGTGATTTTGAAACGACCTTCGCTGGAACCGTGGATCAAATGCGCCGCAGCGCCGAGATTGTTGCGCAAATCTTCATTTTCCGCAACCATTTTCAGCGTATTCGGAGTGCCTTTGTAACCATATTTACGGATCAGACGGTCGATTTCGGGATCTTCGCCGAATTCTTTCAGTCCCGGAGCCAGCACGATCAAATCGCCGTCATCAGCGATCGCCATGCGGGTACGGTAAACAGATTTATTGCCAAGCCAGGTGCTTTTGAATTCTTCCGGATCGAGGAAAACCACCACTTTTTTCAGCGGTTTATCCAGCAATTCGAGGTTGGCTTCCACGCTGAGTTTCGCCGCAGCGAGGAACGGATCAGCGCCTTCACCGGCATAAAATCCGCGCATTGCCATTTTGCCGGTCGCTTCATCACGTGCCATGACCGTCTGCATGAACAAAAACGGCAAGTCGGACAAATATGTATCCACACCGTAGTTGAAAAGACGGCGCACCGGACTGTCCGCATGTCCCATGATCTTCTCCAGATTGGAAACCGCACCGAGGAAGTGGGATTTATTGATCATATCCGAACCGCCGATACCGACCATAATATTTTTGGTATAATTCGCCATGCCGACGACTTCATGCGGCACGACCTGTCCGATGGAAACGATCAGATCATAGTTGTCAAAAACGATTTTATTGACTTCTACATTGACTTCGTAATCCAGTTTGCCGCCGGAAAGCTCCTGCAGCAATTCGCTGGAGGCTTTACCCATAGCGACTACATCATTGCGCCAATCGTGAACTTTGAAAGCTGATTTCGGAATCTTTTTACCGAACATCAGCTCCAATTGTTCATCATTCATCGCACTGTGCGTACCGAGCGCCGGCATGATGTCAATATGACATTTATCCGCATAATTTTCATAGATGATCTCGGTAATACGTCCGGCGCAGGAATTGAGCCGGG
The DNA here is from genome assembly GCA_015061865.1 of Lentisphaerota bacterium. Classification (GTDB taxonomy): domain Bacteria; phylum Verrucomicrobiota; class Lentisphaeria; order Victivallales; family Victivallaceae; genus UBA1784. The sequence goes on along the minus strand of SUVU01000001.1, from coordinate 136,312 downwards.
TGTGATCCGGGGGCAGCAGCAGCAGACGTTTGATATCTTTGCCGCTTTTTTTGATTGCGGACAGCACCATCTGCTGCAATTCAGCATCGGTAACAGCGACATTCACGCCGCCTTTTTGTTCAAACATACTCATAATAAGTTCTCCTGTTGGGGAAAAACGGCGGAAGCACCGGATTTCCGATGTTCCGCCGTTATTTTAACAACCTTACCGCTTACGCCAGATAAGTTCCGGCGACGGTGGTACCGCTGTTTTCCGTCCACGCAGTGTGGAAGAATTTGCCGCGTTCGTTGTCAACACGCTCGTAGGTGTGCGCACCGAAGTAGTCACGCTGCGCCTGGAGCAAGTTGGCAGGCAAACTGGCGGAACGATAGCCGTCGTAGTACGCCAGGGCGCTGGAGAATGCCGGAACCGGCACGCCATTGAGCACCGCAGTCGCCACGACTTCACGCCATGCCGCCTGACAGTTGTCGATCACGCCGTGGAAGAAGTCATCCAGCAACAGGTTGTCCAGCGCCGGATTTTTGTCAAACGCTTCTTTGATGCGTTCCAGGAACTGGGCACGGATGATACAGCCGCCGCGCCACATCAGCGCGATTTCACCGTACTGGAGATCCCAGCCGTATTCTTTCGCCGCCAAGCGCATCAACTGATAGCCCTGCGCATAGGAGCAGATTTTGGAAGCGTAGAGAGCTTTGCGGACAGACTCGATGAAAGCCTTTTTGTCGCCGGTGAACGCCGGTTTGGCACCGGTGAGGACTTTGGAAGCCGCCACACGTTCCTCTTTGATTGCGGAGAGACAGCGGGCAAACACCGCTTCAGCCACCGTCGGAGCCGGGGCGCCGAGATCCAGAGCGCTCTGGCTGGTCCATTTACCGGTACCTTTCTGACCGGCGGTATCCAGAATGATATCGACGACCGGTTTGCCGGTTTCGGGATCTTTTTTGGCGAAAATATTGCTGGTGATCTCGATGAGATAGCTGTTCAGCTCGCCTTTGTTCCATTCGGTGAAAACTTCATGCAGTTCGTCAGCGGTGAGGCCGAGGATGTTTTTCATGATCCAGTAGGCTTCGCAGATCATCTGCATATCGCCGTATTCGATACCGTTGTGAACCATTTTCACGTAGTGACCGGCACCGTTGGCACCGACCCACTCGCAGCAGGGCTGACCGCCGGAAACTTTCGCAGCGATGGACTGGAAAATCGGTTTGATTTCAGCCCATGCTTCCGGATCGCCGCCGGGCATCAGAGAGGGACCGAGCAAAGCGCCTTCTTCGCCGCCGGACACGCCGGAACCGACGAAACGGAGACCTTTTTCAGCCAGATATTTGGTGCGGCGGATGGTATCCGGGAAGTGGCTGTTACCGCCGTCGATCAGGATATCGCCTTTATCGAGGTAGGGGATGAGCTGTTCCATCAGATCGTCGACCGGTTTACCGGCTTTGACCATCATCATGATTTTGCGCGGTTTTTTCAAACTGTCGCAGAGTTCCTGCAAAGAGTGGCAGCCGATGAAGTTTTTACCTTTGCCGCGGCCGTTGACGAAATTGTCAACTTTTTCAACGGTACGGTTGTAAACCGCTGCGCTGAAACCATGACTTTCCATGTTCAGCACGAGGTTTTCGCCCATTACCGCAAGACCGATAAGACCGATGTCTGCTTTTTTGTCCATTTTATTATCTCCTTAATATTAAGTTGGATTAGACGCCACTGAAAGCGGAGAAACCGCCGTCGACCGGGATAACGATACCGTTGACGAAACCGGCAGCTTCATCGTCAAGCAGGAACAGCAACGCACCGTTGAGGTCTTCGGGTTTACCGAATTTGCCCATCGGGGTATGAGCGATAATGGTGTTACCGCGGGGAGTCCAGGTGCCATCCGGATTGCTCACCAGAGCGCGGTTCTGGTTGGTCAGGAAAAATCCCGGAGCAATGGCGTTGACACGGATATTGACTTTGGAGAAGTGAACCGCCAGCCACTGGGTGAAGTTGCTGATCGCAGCTTTAGCACCGGAGTAAGCCGGGATTTTGGTCAGCGGGCAGTAAGCATTCATACTGGAAATATTGATGACGTTACCGCCGTTGTTGGCAGCCATGTGTTTGCAGAAAACCTGCGTCGGCAGCAAAGTACCGAGGAAGTTAAGGTTGAAAACGAATCCGACACCGGCAGGATCAAGATCGAAGAACGTGGTGACACCCTCGATTTTCTCCGCCAGATCTTCTTTGGTCAGATATTCTTTGCTGGTGGTGCCTTTGGGGTTGTTGCCGCCGGCGCCGTTGATAAGAATGTCACAGGGACCGAGAGCCGCAGTGATTTTGGCATCAGCTTCCTGCAGACTGGCAAGTTCCAGCACGTTGGCAGAAAGACCGATCGCCACACCGCCATCGGCTTTGATCTCTTCAGCGACTGCTTCAGCAGCTTCAGCACGGAGGTCGAGGATCGCAACTTTGGCACCGGCTTTCGCCAATGCTTTTGCCATCACGCTGCACAGAATTCCGCCGCCGCCGGTCACGACAGCAACTTTACCGGTCAAATCCACTTTCATCTGCAAAATCCTTTCTGTTTATTGGAGATGAGTTAATTTATTTTCCGGAAAAAACGCACTTTCAGGTGCAAAATTTCCCAACTTACATAAAATATCATTTTTTCTGCCGCTTTTCAAGTCATAAAGCAGAGATTTTTGCAATGTTTGTCAATTTACTTTACCAACTGACCGTTCCGGTTCATTTTATCCACGCTTTTCAGCAATGCCGCACAACAGCGCATCGCTGGAACATCCACGCCGTATTTTGCGGCGATTTTCACTGCATTTCCCAGAATGGCATCCACTTCCATCGGACGGCGAGAAGCGAAATCCTGCAGCATACTGGTTTTATATGCCGGAAACTTGCGGGTATATTCGATCTGCTCCCGGATCATCGCACCGGTAATATGTACTCCGGCGGCATTCGCCGTAGCGGCGACTTCCTGCATCAACGTTTCACAGAGCGCTTCCAGCTCTCCCCGGTCACACATCTGGGCGGTATTGACCCCGCCGGCGAGGACGGATACCGGATTGAAAGGCAAATTCCACAACAGTTTGCGCCAACGCTCCAAAGCAATATCATCAGTAACGGTACATTCAATGCCGCCGGCGCGAAAACAACCGGCGATCCGGTCTGCAGTGACAGTATCCCGGGAATCATATTTGCCCAACAGCAGTTTCCCGGCGCCGCGATGCACGATTTGATCCGGACTCAAACGGGAAATGCCAACATAAGAAATCACACTGATGATCTCATTTTCCGGGAAAGCCGCCGCAATATCCTCCTCAATGCCGATGCCGTTCTGCATCAGCACGATCGGCGGATGCGAAGGCAGTCCGGCAGGGATTTCCAGAAGTTTCACCCGGTCGATTTCCGGCAAAACTTTGGTGGCAAGCACGATGGCATCGATATCAGAAGTACATTCGGCAACAGCCCTTATCACCCGTGACGGCCGGAAATTGAAATCTCCGGCGATACTCTGCACAAAATAGCCGTGAGACTTCACCGCCTCGAATCCGGAATGGGCGACGACCTCAACTTCAGCGCCGCCGGAGGCGGCACGTCCGCAGAAATATACGCCGACACCGCCGGCACCGATAAGCAGAAGTTTCATTTAGGTACGCCTGCAAAAATTTTACTGCCGACCCGCACGACCGTCGCTCCGCAAGCGATAGCTTCAGGGAAATCGCCGCTCATGCCCATCGACAACTGCGGCAGCGAACAGCCGCACTCGATTTCAGCCCGGTCACGCAAGTCGCGCAAAGTTCCGAAAATTTGCCGCAGTTCCTCCGTTTCTGCCGCCAGCGGCGCCATCGTCATCAGCCCGCAGCATTTCACAAAACGGCAATCAGCGGCAGCTTTCACCGCATCGACCACCTGCTCCGGGGTCATGCCGCCTTTGGATAATTCACCGGAAACGTTCACTTCCAGAAAAACTTCCGGAGTTTTGCCCTCCTCTCCGGCGATGCGGTCAAATTTCAACAACTTTTCCACCGAATCCACCGAATGGATGATTCCGGCTCTTTTCACGACTTTGCGGATTTTGTTGGATTGCACCGGTCCGATAAAGTGCCAGATCACATCGTCCGGCATCGCAGCGGCTTTCTGCTCCAATTCCGGTTCACGGTTTTCACCGAATTCCCGGACTCCCAGAGCGTACAGCTCCTGCAGCAGATTCAACGGCATGGTTTTGCTGACGACCAGCAATTTAACGGAATCCGCCGGACGTCCGGCGGCAATCTCCGCCGCCCGGACAGCAGCTTGCACCGCTGCCAGATTTTCCTGAAGCTGACTCATTTTGACGCCCCGTCCAAATTGCGGAGTTTTTTCCGGTTTTCCGGCGGCAGTGCCGTGATTTTGGTTCCGGCAGGCAGACTTTCGGTCAGCCAGACGTTGCCGCCGATCACGGAATCATCACCGATGGTAATATCGCCAAGCACCGAAGCTCCGGAATAAATCGTCACATTGTTGCCGACAGTCGGATGGCGTTTCAAACCTTTGATCAGCATGCCGCAGGCATTTTTCGGGAAATTTCCGGCGCCGAGCGTCACCCCCTGATAAATCCGGACATTATCGCCCACGATCGCAGTTTCACCGATCACCACGCCGGTTCCGTGGTCAATAAAGACTCCGGTCCCCAACGTCGCCCCCGGGTGAATGTCGATCCCGGTTTCAGAATGGGCATACTCGGTCATCATCCGGGGAATAAGCGGAATTTCCAGTTTGAATAATTCATGCGCCAGACGCTGGATTGCAATCGCTTTCACCCCCGGATAACTCAAAATGATCTCATCAAAACTTTTTGCCGCCGGATCACCATTATACGCAGCGATCACATCCTGTTTCAGCGTTTCCCGGATCTGCGGCAGCAGTTTCAACATCCCGAGCGCCAAGTTATCACATTTGCTGACACAACTGTCCTGACAGCTTTTGCATTTGTCTCCGGCGGCACGCTGCATTGCCCGGGCGATCTGGTCGGACAGTTCCCGCATCGTATCGTTCAGCAGAACTTCCGTCCCCGGATATCCGGCGGCACGGTCAAAACCGGGAAAAATCAATTCCAGCAATTTCTCTGTTACCGAAATCACCTCTTCACGGCGGGGCAAACTGTCTGCTCCGGCAGGATTCACTCCGAATCCATCCCGGTAGCTCTGCTGCAATTCACTGTTGATCGCGCTCAACTGGCGCATATTATCCTGATCCATGGTTAAGCTCCACAAAATTACTCAATATTCTGTATCTGTTCGCGGATTTTTTCCATCTCTGATTTAAAAGTGACGACCAGCGGCGCAGTTTCCGGCAACGGAGATTTATTGCCGAACGTGGTGATTTCACGGAATATCTCCTGTGCCAGAAAATCCAGATTGCGCCCCGCCGCCGCATCAGAATCAAGGAAGTTGCGGAACTGTTTGAAGTGACTGCTCAACCGGGTAAGTTCCTCGGTGACATCACCTTTGTCCACATAAAAAAGCAACTCTTTCAACAATGCCGGATCATCGGCACTGACCGGAAGTTTTTCGGCTTCCAGACGACTCAACAGTTTTTTCTTTGCCGCATCGGGATAGCCTTCGCTCATTCGGGACAATTCGCCGTGCAGCTGCTCCAGTTTGCCGATTCTTGCCAGCAGATCAAATTTGAGTGCTTCGCCCTCCTGATGCCGCATACGGTTAAAATCGGTCAACGCCAGATCCAATGCTTTTTGAAAAGCCGCCGTCAACTCCTCGCCGTCACTTTCCGGCGCCGTCGAACTGACCACACCGTAGAAAGACATCAACTGCTCCACATTCACGTCCGGAGTCAGATTCGCCCGCACCCTGGCCGCCCGGCTCTGCCGGATAAGCTCATCCAGCAATGCCGTATTGACCCGGCACGTCCCCTGCTGAACCGGCATGGAAGTTATCGCACAGCGCAACTGCAACGCCCCTCGGGAAACCACTTGCGCCACGCGTTTGCGCGCCTCGATCTCCAGGGCGGCAAGTTCATTCGGCAATGAACAGCGCAACTCCAATTGTTTACGGTTCACCGCCGACAGCTGCACACTCAACATGCCGCCGTTTCCAAAAGCGGCTTCGCCTTTGCCGAAGCCGGTCATACTGCAGAGCATAATTATTTTTTCTCCTCAACTTTGTTCGCCGGAACAGCTGCCGGCGGATTCTCTTTTTCTGCGGGGAACGCTTTGGTGTAATCAGCAGACGTCATCAATTCCATCCCGAGTTTCCCCGTCAATTCACTATCGGTAAAAAATCCTGCCATCACGATGTTCCAGTTCTTAAAACCAGCCTCCCCCAATCCGGCAAAAACCAGATTTTTTCCGGGCAATTTCCAAACCAGTGCATACTGCTTTTTCCCGGCGGCTTCTTTACGCAGCGCCTCCAATGCGGCACTGTCGGCTTTGCCGGCGGGATCAAGGTTCAAACCGAATTTCCCCTGATACAGCGAAGGCATCGTAAAACGCACCAGATTGATCGCTTCAGGATCCATCTGACTGAAAAAGTTTTCTCTGGCATAATCGACACATTTTGCCGCCGCCTGCGGGATCACCGCCACATTCCGGCGGTAAGAACGCTTGATGATCCGGTTCGGCTGCCAATCCGCCATTCTGGCACTGGAAACACCGAAAACCATATACAGATCGTCTTTCTCCGGCACGATCCAGGTCACGCAAACCTGATGCTGTTCATGGGCGAGATTCAACGGCGATGAACGTTCGGTGAGATTTCCCAACACCGGAGCATGGAGCAGTACCGGCGGATTGAAGCGGACAAAGTTGATTTGAGCCGCATTGAAATCACCGGTATTCTGCAACAGGAACTTTCTGGCTCTTTCGACGGCCTGATTCTGATAATACTGATCCGAGTGGCAGCCGCAAAACAACAGTGCGGTCAATATGAACAAGGCTGTTTTTTCTTTCATCATCGCAACTTTCTGAGACGGTTAAAAAAATGTTCTTTTATAAAAGATAACCTTTAACTGCAAAAAGTTCAATCTTTCCGGTTGATTTTTAGAAAAAAAACAGTACTTTAAGCATTGTAACAACAATTTTGACGGAATTTTTATGAAAAAGAAAGCTTTTTTCGGCGGCAGTTTCGATCCGCCGCACACCGGACATCTCGGCGTGGCAACAGCAGCACTGGCAAGCGGCAGATGCGACGAAGTCGTCTGGGTACCGGGATTTCTGCCGCCGCATAAGCAGAATTCCCGCCGGGCGCCGTTTGCCGACCGGTTGGCAATGGTAAAACTGCTGATCAACGGCAGAGAAAACATGAGCGTTTCCGATTTGGAAAACCGCCTGCAGCTGGTGCCGTCATACACGATCGACATTCTCCGGCATCTCTACCGGGAAACCGGAGAGAAATATCTGCTGCTCATCGGCGCAGACAGTCTGCTGGCACTGCACACCTGGCACGAAGCCGCCGCACTGGTCAAAGAGTTCGATTTCATCACCTACCCCCGGAGCGGACAGGAAGTAACCACAGAAAAACTGCTCCGAAACTGGGATGCTCCGACTGCTGAAAAACTGGCGGCGACAGTGATCAACGGAGATTTTTTCAAAATATCTTCAACAGATGTGCGCTTTTCAATGGAAAAAAACACATTTCAGAGTAATATTATACAACAGGACGGGTTGACTGATGAAGTCGCCGCCTATATCGCAGCACACAATTTGTATAACTTTTGAATAGACAGGAAAATTATGACCACCGAAAACACCCGGATAGAAAAAGCCAAAGCTCTGGCAGAGTTCTGTATCAAATGCGCCGAAGACAAAATTGCGGAAAACCCCGTTCTGCTGCCGCTGAACGGCAACTCCAGTATCGCAGATTTTTTCGTTATCGCCACTGCCAACTCCGACCCGCATCTGCTGGCACTTGCCAATTATATTGAACGGCAGGTGCGTGAAGTCCACCAAGTCCGCACCATCGCCGGCGGCGAAGATAACTCCGGCGGCTGGGTTTTGCTGGATTTCGGCGACGTCATCGTTCACCTGATGCTCCCGGAGATCCGGGAAAAATATCAATTGGAAACTTTGTGGGGAGAGCGCACCCGCGCCTGACAACGACATGAAGCACTGCTCCAACTGGGACGAATTTCAGTGGGAACGTGAACTCCGGAATCACGAAAGCCGGATCGCCCGCTATTTTCAGGGGCTGGTCTACTGTATCGACCTGCCCGCAGAGGAGGCTTGTGCTGATTTTCAAATCGGGTCTGCGGCGCCAAGCGATCCCGTTTCCACCCGCAACAATAACAATCCGGCACTGCAGGAGTGGCTGCAGGAACACGACTCTGACGAGGAAGATGTTGAATCCGCACCGGAACGGCATCCGTCCTGCTTTGCCCCGGTGGATGCGATCGACCAGCTGGCAGTGAACTGGAACACCATTTTTGCCTCCCGTCTGTCCGGAGAACTGCTTGCAGACGGCATGGGGATAACGTGCGCTTTTGCCCAGCTGCTTGCCAGGGTGGCAGACTTTACGGAACCGGGCAGAGATTGCACGCCGCCATTGCTGATAACGCTCGGCAAACGCTCGCTGACCGATCTGAAAGAACTCTGCTGCCGGTTGGAATTCCTCGGCACGGAACAACCATCACTGCTGCCGGAAATCACCGCCATCTGCGCCAGATTACTGCTGGTCAGAGAACAGTTATTGAGCAGCCTCAACGAACTGCGGGCCTCATGCTAAACCGGGAAACAGCTCCCGGAATTTACTGCACAACTGCCGGATAGAAACTCCGTGCGGGATCGTATTGACTTCGGACTGGATCGACAAAAGGCGCGGAGCCTGCGTCAGTAATTTTGCCGTCAATTCCTGCCAATCAGCAGTGCCGTTTCCGGGCAGAGCGTGCTGATCGCTGAAACCGTCATTGTCGTGCAAATGGCAAGTCACCATTGCCGGAGCCATTTTTTCAAATGCCCGATCATAAAACACCACATCTCCCTGCCAGACCCGGTGCATGTGAGAACCGTACTGCTCCTGACTTTTGCCGGGGGCCATCACGTTGGCGTGACCGGAGTCAAAACAGCAGCCGACCGCCGGAGAATTGACCGCATCGACATAATACATCACCTCGTCCGGGGTGTTGCAGCGCTCAAAGGCGTTTTCGACGGCGATAACGATGCCGAGTTTCTCGGCTTCGGGGACGATCTGCTCCAGTGCGCTCAAAGCCCGCGGCCGCACCTGTTCGGTGGGCAGATCCAGATAAACACTGTCAAATGCGCCGATGTGCAATGTGTAAGTGCGGCAGCCGAGTTCAGCGGCATAACGCATACAGGTGATGTGATCCCGGATCATCCCCGGGCGGCGGGCGGGCGAACCGCATGCCAGATCAAAACTTTCGCCGAAAGGAGCGTGCATTTCCTGCAATTTCACTCCGATATTATAACAATTGCGTTTCAGCACACTGAAAAAAGAGTGTTCTTTCAGCAATCTTTTGCAAAAATGGTCCGTAAACACCAGATTTTCCACGCCGTTATCCCGGAATTCCGCAAATATCGCCGGCAGCAGTGCATCAGCAACAGATTCAAACGGGCAGAAGTGGGAAAAAATCAGCTCTTTCATTTCAACATATTCTCCTTGAAAAACACGGCAATTTACCAACTAATATACCGCTTCAAGTGAAATTGTCAATATCTTACCCGGTTTTCCGCTTGAAAAAACGTTGAAACAGATTAAATTTATATGAGTGAACCAGCCAAATCACAAGGAGGTATATCATGGCATCAGTAAAACTCTATAACAAAAATGGCGATGCAAAAGCCAAATTCATCCAGGAAAATCTGGAAAAGAAATTCGGCAGAGTCCCGGAAGTTTTTCAGGCAATGGGCCGCAACGGAGATTTTCTGGAAGCGGCGCTGCAGGTTTCTGAAGCTGCCGGACGCGGACTTGATCCCAAAACCAAAGAATTGATCATTATTGCGGTCAGTGCGGTCAACGGCTGTACCTACTGCCTGGATGCCCACCGTTCGGCGGCACTGCTGGCGGGAGTCACGGAAGATGAAATCGTGGCGGCGGTCGAAGTGGCGTCAGCGATTTCGTTATTCAACAACTTCAACAAATCCATTGATCTGGTTTCTGATTTGAAAACTCCGGTCAAGTAAGTTGCTCTCCCCTGCCCCCGGCGAATCGTTCCGGGGGCTTTTTTTACCGGCGCAGCAGGAAATATCCACCGCCAGCACGGGAAATATCCAGTTGAACAACTGCTTTTCCTCGCCGATGTGCCACTGCAAACGGACTTGACGGTTCAAACTGACGATCCGGGCTTCGCTGCCGTTCCGGCGGTAAAATCCGGTCATGGTTCTGCCGTTTCTGGCAGCGGCGGCGACGGCGTCACCGTCGTGGACGGGGCGGCGGGATGAGACCAGCAGCCGGGTGGGTTCCGGCAAGTCTGATTCATGAGCCGGAAACGTCAATATCAGCAAATCGGCAACCGGCACGATCGCCGACCGGTCAAACTGTGCCACTTCCGAAAATTTCAGCGGCGGAATATTATTTTCAGACATTTTTTCACCACATTCATTAAATCACACCTTCAACATAAGCGTTTCCCGGTGTTTTTCAAGGTCATTCCGCTAATATCTGCTTGAAAAAAAGTCCAACGGCACTATATTAACAGTGTTTGCAATTTGCACAGTTGGGACACCGGAGGAAAAAATGCCTGATCCAAGCCGCAGTATAGTGGATATATTGAATTTATCAACAGATAAATGCACTGCAGAATTAAAACGACGCAGTGACGAATCAGGCGAACTGGAGCTGTTGGCAGAGCTGGGAAAAACTTTCGGCAATGCGCCCACACCTGCGATAATAGCCAAACTGGTCAATTTTGTCACAACCTGTTACCCGCAAGCGCCCCGTCCGATCCGCACCATCGGGATATATTTCAACAATTTTTCGTTAGGCGGCGTTCAAAGGGTTATCACCAGCCAATTTCCGATATTTCAGGCAATGGGAATAAAAACAGTTCTTTTTACGAACACCCTTAATGAAGAAAATGAATACCCTTTGCCTGAATACATCAAACGAATCCAATTGCCGCACCTTGATGCCGCGAAACCGGATTTCCGGCAAAACATGGAAAAATGGATAGAACTTATCAGCGCTGAAAAAATTGATGTTTTTTACAGTCATGATATTTATCATATCCCGCGCCTGTATTGGAATGCGTTGCTGATAAAAACAATTATAAAAGTTCCATACTTTCTGCATTTTCACACTGTTTTTTCCAAGCGGATTATCTATGGTGTTTTGAATGACTTTGTTACACAAAATGAGTTATTGAAGTTTTCGGACTTGGTGATTTCTCTGTCAGAAGTAAATAATATTTATTTCAATGCTGCTGGAATACATTCGACATGTATGCCTAATCAATATTTTCTGCCTGACCGGGAAATAACCCCCAAAGACCGAGCAAACGGCAAAAACATATTGTGCTTGTCGCGGATAGATTTTATTTCCAAGTGCCCATTAGATACCGTTAAAATAATGGAATATGTTATCGACAAACTACCGGATGCTAAACTTTTTATTGTTGGCGGCGGAAAAAGCAAAGATGAAGATATTTTGAAATCACATATTGCCAACAGCCGGGCGGCAAATAATATTGAGTTCTGCGGTCCGACTCTGGATGTAGCAAAATTTTATCAAAATGCGGATGTTTTTTTGGCGACTTCAAGCCATGAGGGTTTTCCCGTCACGTTATTGGAATCTCAGGCATTCGGTTTGCCGGTGGTGTGTTATGATATGCCGTATCTGGACATCATCCGGCGCCCGGATAACGGCATCATTACGGTCCCGCAGGAAGATCATGCCGCAGCCGCAGATGCCATCGTCAAAGTATTGACCGATCCGGAACTTTACCGTATCAAATCCCGCAACGGAGTAAAAACAGCGAAATATTTTGCGGAATACGACCTCGCCGGTTTGTGGCGACAGATTCTTGCCGACTGGCAGACCTCACCCCAAATCCAACCATCGCCTGAATCGTTGACTATTTTGCTGCAAACACTGAATCAACATCTTTATTGGTGTGATAAAAAACAGCAGCAGAAATTAAATTCTGTGCAAAAAAATCTTAAAAGCACACAAAATGAACTTAAAAAGATAAAAAGTAAAAACAGTTCAATACGCAACAGTTTTTCCTACCGGCTCGGCAGAGCGTTGACGTGGCTGCCCCGTAAAATCCGGGGCGGAGTACGTTGCTTGAAACAGCACGGTATTTCCTATACCATCAAACGGTTGAAACAAAAAATTCATAACTTATTTTCTAAATAAAGCACAAAAAATGACAACAGCAAATCCAGTCAAAATTTCGGTAATCATTCCAGTATACAATGTAGAGAAATATCTGTCAGCATGTCTTGACTCGTTCCTGAATCAGCCGCTAAAAGATATTGAAATCATCTGCATAGATGATTGCTCAACTGATAATTCGGCACAGATTTTGCGTGAATATGCTTCCCGGGATGAACGGATAAAAAATATTTTTCTCACCCAAAATGGCGGAGTATCACATGCCAGAAATATTGCGATAGAGCGTGCAAACGGCAAGTATACCTATTTCGCCGATGCCGATGATTTGACGATTCCCGAAGCGATGGAAAAACTATACGATACAGCAGAAAAAAATGATACGGATCAAGTAGTATTTCTGACCGACGTTCTGGAAGAATGCGAAAACGCTTCAATGTGCAACTATTACAGTAGAACCTATTCGGAAAAAACAGTCAACCGGGTACTAAGCGGACTTGAATTGTTTTCCCAATTACTGCAATCAGTTATTTTCACAGCCCCATGGTCAAAAATTACCAGAACCAGTATTATAAAAGACAATAATATCCAATTCCCGCACGGATATATTCATTCGGATAATTTTTTCACCGCCAAATCAATGCTTTTTTGCAAAAAAGCAATTGCCCTCAATGAAAGATTGTATATCAGACGGATAAGAGAAGGAAGCATTACCACGGCAACTGATGCCGGAGCAACAATAAGACATGTTTGCGGTTTTGCAGCTGTAATCGGCACATTTCAAACTGAAATAAACAGTGGTTTGTATGATAAAACACAAAATGAACTGGTACAAAAATTCTGCACCTTTCTTATCCCCAGTTTGATGCGCTATACTCAAAAACTCCATCCATCGCAAAGACCGGAATTATTGTCGCAATTAATCAATTGCCCTTGGGGAGAACATTGGCAGTTCGTTATGCCAATACTTTTCAGGCTTATTGACACAGAAAAAAAGAAAAACTGCGAGCTTGTTAAGGCTGACAAAACTATTGCATATCAAAAAAACAAAATCAAAAAACTGAAAAAATCCCGTTCCTACCGGCTCGGCAGAGCGTTGACGTGGCTGCCCCGCAAAATCCGGGGCGGAGTGCGTTGTTTGAAACAGCACGGCGTTGCTTACACCTGCAAACGCATCTTTCAAAAAACCGGCATTTTATTCAAATAAAGGTACATTTACATGACATTGTCAATCTTAAATGGCGAAATTTTTTCTGCAGAAAAACAAAATCAGCTTTGTTCCATGATGAACGCTCTACAGAGCGTTTGGGACAATGCCTCGGATGAAGTAATGCCCTTTGTCTGCCGGAAAAAAGCGCAAAATGTGACTGTTTCGGTAATTGTTCCGGTGTATAATGCCGAAAAATTTCTGACCAAAGCTCTGCAATCCATCGTCAATCAAACTTTGGAAAATATCGAAATCATCTGCGTTGACGACGGCTCCACCGACCGCAGTCTGGAAATCCTCAACTTTTTCGCTGCCCACGATGAACGCATTACCGTTATCACTCAACCGAACTCCAATGCCGGGGTCGCCCGCAACCGGGCTTTGCCGCTGGTGACCGGGAAATACTTTTATGTTATGGATTCAGATGACTGGTTTGTGCCGCACATGCTGGAAACGGCGGTCAATACCGCCGTTTCCGAGGATTGCGATATTGTGGTCTGGGCATATCAGGCAATTGATGATGAGACTAAAAAACCGCTGTGGGGCAAAAACTTTCCCGATGGCATTGTCGATGTTGAAACAGCCAAAAATCTTTTCCCGTACCTATCTCCATGCTCCTGGAATAAAATTTTCCGTACCGACCTGATGCGCAGCAATGATTTACGTTTTCAGGAGATCACCAATAACAATGATGCTTCGTTTTCCATGTGCGCCATTGCGCTGGCAAAAAAGATTGTCACTCTTGCCGAGGTCATGTACTTTTACCGTAAAAGCGGTACCGGCTTGCAGGCTACATTGAAAAATGATCCATTTTGCTGTATTCAAGCCCGGATTCACTCCAAAAATGAGATGCTCCGGCTCGGCTTGATGAAACCGCCCTGCGAAAAACACTTTATTGATGCCTTTTATTACCTGCTTGGCAATCAGCTCGCCAAAATGACTTTGACTTTGGAGCAGTTGATCGAGGTGCGTACCATGCTGCGGGAACATTTCGATTACAGCCAGATAAAAATTGACGACGTGATCGACAAAGAAGCGTATATCTTTATCCAATCCATGTTTTTCAGCGACGAAGAATTTTACCCGACCAAATTGATCACCACGCTAAAACAATACAACTCCAAAACCTCCCGCTTCCGAAAAGATAATGCCGCTTTGCAGGCGAAATGCAAAAAACTTGCCGCTGCCAATAAGAAATTAAAATCCGGTTTCTCCTACCGGCTCGGCAGAGCGTTGACATGGGTCCCCCGCAAAATCCGCGGCGCAATCAAATGCCTGAAACAGCACGGTATCGCCTATACCTGCAAACGGGCGATCGGAAAACTTTCCGGAAAACACTGACGGCGGTATACAAAAAAAGCCGGTCGTAAACCGGCATATAATTCTGGTGGATCCAGACGGACTTGAACCGCCGACCCGGAGATTATGAGTCACCTGCTCTAACCGACTGAGCTATGGATCCATTGGTGTATTGCTTACTATACTGTCACAACGGCAATTTTTCAAATGATTCCGGCAAAAATCTGCTTTTTTTACCGTTTCACCGCCCGCAAACGCAAAAAAACGATTTCAGAAGCCCTGCCGAAACGCACCGGGAAACCACTCCAGATGCCGGTGCCGTTGGAAATAAAAACTTTTGTTTTGCCGTAATCGTATTCCCCGGAAACCATACCGTAATTAAATGCGGCAACGATCAGATCAAACCCGTAAAGCATCCCGCCGTGAGTGTGACCGGATAATTGCAGTGCGACGTGGGCTTCTGCCGCCAGCGGCGCAACTTTAGGCTGATGCGCCAAAAGCAAACGCATTTTTCCCTCCGGAGCGTTGGCAAAAGTTTTGGCAGGATCGGGCATTTCCATATCCAGTTTTTCTGCGGCAAGATCGGTTGTCCCGCCGAGAACGATCCTGCCGTCAGCAATCACCGCATGACTGTTTTCCAGCATCGTGATTCCCGTGGAGCGCAAAAATTCCATCCATTTACTGTACCCGGAGTAATATTCGTGATTCCCCGGCACTCCAAACACGCCGTATCTGGCACGCAAACTGCCGAGACAGAGCAAATCTTTTTCGATAACCTCCACCCGCCGGTCAACTATATCGCCGGTCAGTACGATCAAATCCGGCTGCAGCTCATTCGCCCGCCGCACGATCGCCGCCACCCGTTCCCCGTCGGTGATCCGGTCGGCATGGATATCCGCCAATTGGACGACCGTCATGCCGTCCAATTCCGGCGGCAAATCGTTCAACACAAGCTCATACTCCCGGACTTCCGGCATTTTCAAAGCATTATACATCCCGACCGAAGCTATCACCGCCGCCAACAGCAGCACCCCTGCCCGCCAATACCAGAGATCCATTACCGCCGGCACCGTGCGTTTGCGCCGATGCCATATCCAGCGCAGCGCCCAGTACCCGGTTTCATACACCGCCAGTCCCATGATATAAACAGCCTGCACGGAAAAAAACCAGGCGACAGTCAGCAGCACCGGCACCGGCAGATTTTCCAGACCGGCGCCCCGCAAAATGACAAAATTAAATGCGATCAAAAACGCCCACCAAGACAGAACGATTTTCAGCCATTTTGCCATTTTAAACGGCATTATTCCCCGCCAGATGGCAATTATGGCGATCGAAAGGCAAAACAGCAGAAACATCAGGACATTTCCAGCATTTTCTCGATCGGTTTCGCAGCCCGGGCGATCGTATCAGCATCCAATTCGATTTGCGGTTCAAGATCACGCAGAGTGTCACGCACTTTTTCCAACGTGATTTTTTTCATATCCACACACACCGGAGCCGGGTCAAGCGGATAGAATTTTTTGCCCGGATTTTCATTGCGCATCCGGTGCAGGATGCCGATTTCAGTGCCGATGATAAATTCCGCAGCCTTACTGTCGCTGACAAACTTCAACATACCGCCGGTACTCAACGCCGCATCAGCCAGAGCCACGACTTCAGGACGGCACTCCGGATGCACGATCACCGGGGCGCTGGGGTGCGCCGCCCGGGCTTTTTCAATATCCGACGGCGTGACCCGGTCGTGGATCGGACAGCAGCCGTGCCAGAAATTCATGGGACGGCTCAGCTTGCCGGAAACGTTGTTGCCGAGATTGGCATCGGGCAGAAACATAATTTTCTGTCCGGCAGGCAGTGCGGAAATGATTTTTTCAGCGTTGCCGCTGGTACAGCAGAGGTCAACTTCCCGTTTCGTTGCGGCGGTGGTATTCACATACGCCACCAGCAGCGTGTCCGGGTGAGCTTTTTTGTAAGCAGCCACTTCATCCGGATCAGCCATATCTGCCATCGGACAGCCGGCGCCAGGTTCCGGATGCAGAACGATGGATTGCGGCGAAAGGATTTTTGCCGTTTCCGCCATAAAACGCACTCCGCAAAACACGATCACCGGGGCGTTACATTCAGCGGCTTTGCGGGATAATTCCAGCGAATCTCCCACATAATCGGCAATATCCTGAATGGCACTGTCAGTGTAATTGTGAGCCAGGATCACCGCATTGCGTGCGGCTTTAAGTTCAGCGATTTCCTTAAGAATATGCATGATTTCACCCTCCGGATTTTATCACTCAAACAACCATGTTGACAAATATCTTTCACCGGTATCCGGCAGCAATACCACGATCGTTTTGCCCGCCGATTCCGGACGTTGAGCCACTAATTGAGCCGCATAAAGAGCCGCCCCGGAGGATATCCCGACCAGCATCCCCTCTTTTTTGGCCGCTTCCCGGGCGGCATCACCGGCATTTTCAGCAGAAACAGCGATCACTTCATCTATCAATGCCGTATCCAGAACTTCCGGAATGAATCCGGCACCGATCCCCTGAATTTTATGCAGCCCCGGCTTGCCGCCGGAAAGCACAGCACTGGCATCCGGCTCCACGGCAATTACTTTCACCCCCGGATTCTGCTGTTTCAAAAAAGCTCCGGTGCCGGTCAATGTGCCGCCGGTACCGACGGTACTGACAAAAATATCGACTTTGCCGTCGGTGTCACGCCAGATTTCCGGTCCGGTGGATTTTTCGTGTGCCGCCGGATTGGCGGGATTGGCAAATTGCTGGGGGATGATGGCACCGGGGATTGCTGCGGCAAGAGCTTCAGCTTTGCGGATCGCCCCGGTCATGCCCTCATCGCCCGGAGTCAACACGATCTCCGCCCCGAATGCCGCCGCCAGTTTGCGCCGTTCCACGCTCATGGTATCCGGCATGGTCAAAATCAGATGATAACCTTTGACTGCGGCGGCGATCGCCAGTCCGATGCCGGTATTGCCGCTGGTGGGTTCAATGATGACTCCCCCCGGAGCCAGTTTTCCAGCCTGTTCCGCCGCAGAAATCATCTCCATTCCCACCCGGTCTTTTACTGACCCGCCGGGATTGAAAAATTCCACTTTTGCCAGCAAATCGGCGTTGCCATGCGGTAAATTATTGATTCTGACCAGCGGCGTATTGCCGACGGTCGCAGTTATATCCGGTGCGATGTGTGCCATGTCAAATCCTTCCTGTAAATACGATTCTGTCTTAAAATACCATCATCCGACCTCAAATACAAGGGTTTCAGCGCAAAAATCATTTGCGGAGACACTGTTTTAATGGTATATTATGAAAATACCGTTTAACTTTAACCCGGAAAAATTTTTTTATGAAAATCTCACGCTACGATTTCGCCGCCTGTGCGGCATTTACCGCCTATGCCGGCTGCTCATTGATAATCCCGATCGCTCTGGTGGCAATGGGGAAAGAACTGAATTTTCCGCTGGATGACGGCGGCATGGGTTCAGGCGGAGTCTTGCATCTGGCACGCTGTACCGCCATGCTGTTTTCACTGCTCAGCTGCGGTTTTGTTGCCGCTAAATTCGGCAAACGTCTGCCGATGGGTACGGCATTATTCATCATGGGCGCCGGGATCATGGGCTGTGCCTTTGCCCCCGGCTATTGGCTGCTCATTCCACTGCTGCTGATTGCCGGATTGGGCGAAGGCATCTGTGAAGGTTTGGCGACTCCGTTTGTGCAGGATCTGCATCCGGACAATCCGGAAAAGCACGTCAATATCGCTCATTCATTCTGGTCGGTCGGTATTGCGATATGCGTTCTCGGTGCGGGCTGTCTGCTCTCACTGGGCGTATCGTGGCGGCTTACGGTATTCGGTTACGGACTTTTCGGGATGCTGGTTTCACTGTGTTTTGTATGGAAAGAATCTGCCCGCAGCCGCTATCCTGAAAGTTCAGTAAAACAAAACACTGCAGATATTTTGCGCCTCTCGGCAGAAATTTGCAAAAGTTTCCGCTTCTGGCTGTTCTGCGCCGGCATGTTTGCCGGAGCCGGAGCTGAATTCTGCCTGACTTTCTGGTCGGCGGCATTTCTGGAACTGACATTCGGTGCGTCTCCGCTGCTTGCCGGTTCCGGCACGGCTGCCATTGCCGCCGGAATGTTTGTCGGCAGAAACTTCTTTGCCCACATTGCTTCCATGAACAACCTGAAAAACATCCTGCTGGGCAGTTCGCTCGGCACGATTCCCCTGACTTTGCTGCTTGCTTTTATCAAACCGGCACATTTTTCTTCACCGGTACTGATGTTCACCGTACTGCTGATGATCCTGTTTCTGTGCGGGATCGGCATTGCCCCGTACTGGCCGACCTTGCAGGTCTACGGAGTCGGCAAGCTGCCGCATCTGGATTCCACGATGCTTTACATCTATTTTTCGGCGATCGGAGTCCCCGGTTGCGGATTTTTCACCTGGATCATCGGCGTTCTCGGTGACCGTTTCGGACTTCAGGGCGCATTTATGCTGATCCCCGCCACGCTGCTGCTGTATGCGGGAATAATCCTCTGTGATCAACTTTTCTGGAAAAAGGAAAAAATATGAAAAAACTTCTGCTTGCACTGGATATCGGCAATGTCTGCATCAGGATCGATCACCTCAACTGTGTCCGCAAATTGGGACTTGCGGCCATTCCGGACGAGTTGCGGCAAGTGGCGCTGGCGTATGAATGCGGCGACATGACCGAAGCGGAATTTTTCAATGCCATGCACGCACTTTTTCAGGCACGTTTCACCCCGGATGAAATCGCTGAAGCATTTGACAGCATCCTGATCGAACCGGTGCCGGGCATGGTGGAACTGGTGAATTCTTTCCCGTCCCGCAACATAAAAGCGGTCTTTTTCTCTGATATTTCCCCCACTCACCTGCGCCGTACCCGGGAAATTTTTCCGGCGGCAGTCCATGTGCCGCACGGGATATACAGTTTTGAAAGCGGAGCGTTGAAACCCCAAGCCCCCATGTTTGACCGTTTTGAAGCGATATTCGGCAAACCCGATCTTTATGTTGATGACCGGGCCGAACTGATCGCCGGAGCGCATCGCCGCAACTGGCACGCCTGTTGTTTCACCGGTGCCGGAGCGTTGCAGGCGGAATTGAAAAAACTGGGGTTTTAGCAGTCATAATATATTGACATTTTTCAATTCCGGTATTATTGTATTGCAATAACCATTTTCACAGGAGGTTTTTATGAAAAAAAGTCTGATCGCATTGTTTGCAATTGCGGCGCTGGGAAGTTATGCCGCAGATATTTTTGTGGATTACAACACCGGCAAAAACCGCAATCCGGGCACCAAAGAAGCGCCGCTGGCGAATTTTGAACGGGCGGCGAAACTGGCAAAACCCGGCGATACGATCTATATTCTGCCCTCGGCAAAACCGATCTGCGACTCCATCCGGCTGCAAAACCTCTGCGGTACTCCGGATAAACCGATCACGATCAACGCCATGAATAATATTTTCATCGGCTCGGTGCCGCTTGATCCCAAAGTCTGGAAAGAGGTCAAACCTGGCCTTTATTCCAAAACCCTCAAAACCGGCCGCAACTGGACCAGCAGATACTACATGGTCATTGATGGCAAAATGAACCGGATGGGCAGAGTTTCCAAAGCCTCGGCAAAATCCGCCCCGTACAAAAAAGTCGCCGATCTTGCCCCCGGCGAATGGACGATCGTCCGCGGCGCTGAAGTGCCGTCCAAAGGCCCGCATAAACAGTTCAATTTTGAATATTTCGTCCGCCTGCCCGAAGGTGCGACTCTGGCAGACGGCAGAGTTATGGAACCGATGCGCAATAAAACCGAAGGTGTGATGGTTCGCGGCACCACCAGCAATGTGATCGTCAAAAATATTATCGTCAAAAATTTCCATAACGACGGTTACAATATCCATGGACAGTGCCGGAACGTCCACTTTGAAAACGTTGCTTCCATCTACTGCGGCGATGACGGCATCAGCGCCCATGAAGCCTGTACGATTTCGCTCAAAAATGCGGTTTTCATCGGGTGCTCCACTGGTATCTGCCATGTTCAGCAGGCCCGCTGCACCCACGAAAATGTCTATGCCGAAAAAATCAACGGCAGAGAATTATTCTTTACGGCATCGACCCACAACGATTTCAAAAATATCTTTTTCCTCGGGGATTCCGCCAGCGGCTGTCTGTGGATCGCCCGCAATAAAAGCGACGTTCAGACCGGTAAAGCGGAAAATATCGTCGGCGTGTGCAACAACCCCAAAGCCGTATTCACCATTGCCGGCAAAGGCAATGTCAATGTAAATTTCGATCAGGTGCAAGTTACCGGTTATGCCAAAACCTCCAAACGCAACGGCATCACCGTTTCCCCCAAAGAAGAATTGTTGAAAAAAATCCACGCTGCCAAAACTGATTTGTTTGCTATTTTCGGTGGTAATCTGGAAAAATCTCTGCTCAACACAGGTTATTGATAATGAAAAAACTGAGTGTATTTTTACTGTTGACAGCAGTATTTTCGCTGCATGCGGAGGTCATATTTTTCCGTTCCGGTAAAATCATGGCGGCGGAAACATCTTCCACGGCTCCGGCTATGGGTCGCATCGACGACAAAATCACGTTTCCGGAATTGCCCCAGAACCGGCTTTATGCAGTAATATCGGTCAAGCTGGATTCCGGACGTAAAATCAGTATTTTCGATTATTCCCTGGAGTCTTCAGGAAAAACTTATCCCTGCGTGGCGATAAATTTCAACGGGAAAAAGTTTAATTATACTGAAAGCGAGATTTCCGGAGCAGACAAAATTTTGCAATTGCTTTTCATTATTGAGAAGCTGCCGCAGCATGCCGGCTCTTTGAAATTAAAATGCAATCTGCCGCCGCTGGACGGAACTTATGATTTGCAAGTGCCATTCACCGGCACCGGTTATCAGCGGTTGACTTCGCCCACGGACATTCCGGCTGCCGGTTTGATCAGGAAAAACTCCAAATGAGTTCTGCGGCCGCACCTTTTTTACCGATGTCGCGCGCCGAAATGGAGCGTCTGCACTGGGATGAGCTGGATATTCTGCTCATCACCGGTGATTGTTACGTCGACCACCCCTCTTTCGGCGCTACGATCATTGGCAGATTACTGGAATCTCTCGGCTATAAAGTCGGTATCGTCGCCCAGCCGGATTGGAATGACCCCGAATCGCTCAAAGTAATGGGAACTCCCAAAATCGGCATTGGCGTGACCAGCGGCAACATGGATTCCATGATCAATATGTATACCGCAGGCAGACGGTTGCGCCGTGAAGATATGTTTTCTGAAAACGGCGCCACCGGGAAACGCCCGCCGCATGCACTGCCGGTATACGCCCAGCTTGCCCGGAGAGCTTTCCCCGGGAAACCGGTTTTGACCGGAGGTCTGGAAGCCAGCTTGCGCCGGGTCGCCCATTACGACTATTGGCAGGATAAGATCCGTCCGTCCATGATGCTGGACACCAAATGCGACATCATGGTCTACGGCATGGGCGAACGCCCGACCCCCGAAGCATTCCGCAGAATGCGTGACGGTGAATCACTGGCTGGTATCCGCGGCACAGCAAGATTGCTGGGCAAAAAAGCCGCATTGGAATTTGATGCCTCCGGCTATGTAAAACTGCCCTCTTACGAGGAAGTCCTCGCCGACAAAGATGCGTTGATGACCCAAACCAAATTGGTCGAAGCCAATATGAATTATTACAGTGCCAGCGGCTTGATCCAGCAGTACGGTGACCGTTTGCTGGTCATTGAACCGCCGGCAGAACCGCTGTCGCCGCAGGAACTTGACCGGGTGCATGAATTGCCTTATGCCCGCAAACCTCACCCGAAATACAAGTCCCGGATCCCGGCATTTGATGCGATCGCCGACTCCATTCAGGCGGTGCGCGGCTGTCCGGGCGGCTGTGCTTTCTGCGGTTTGGTTGCTCATCAGGGCAGAACCGTGATGAGCCGCAGTGAAGAATCTATTGTCCGTGAAGCAAAAATCATCTCGTCCCGACCGGATTTCAAAGGTACGATTTCCGACGTTGGCGGAGCAGCCGGCAATCTTTTCGGCAGCTCATACGATTTGGAAAATTGTAAAAAATGCCGCCGGGTCAGCTGTCTGTTTCCGACCCCGTGCAAATCGTACAAATGCGATGGTCAAGCAGTGGTTCACATGCTCCGCACATTGCGCAAAATGCCGGAAATACGCCACTTGTATATCAATTCCGGCATCCGGCTCGATCTGGCACTGCGCCAGAAAGAACTGCTGTACGAATTGATCGCCCACCATGTTTCCGGTCACATGAAAATCGCACCGGAGCATCTGCATCCCCGGGTCATGAAACTGATGCGCAAAGGCACTCCGGAAGAATTCTATGAATTCATGCGTGAATTTGAACGAATCAGCAAAGAATGTGGTCTGGAACAGTATATTATTCCGCTGTTTATCTCCAATTTCCCCGGCTGTACGGAAAAAGAGATGAAAACCGTGGATGATTTCCTCAACCGCCACCACTGGAGTTTGCAGCAGGTACAGGATTACATTCCGCTGCCGATGACTATGGGGGCAGCGATGTATTACACCGGCAAAGATTCTGCCGGAAACGAAATCGAGGTCAACCGCGGTCTTGCCGAAAGACGTGCGCAGATCCAAGTCCTCAAAAAACGGCGTACACCGGTACGCAAAAACAAAAAACGCTGACCGCGATCACCGCTCCAACGGGACTGTTGCCAAAACAACAGTCCCGTTTTTATTTGCAGTGGCTCACGCCGCCATATTTTAAGCTATTTATTAAATTATTTCAGATTTTTTCACTTTTTCGTCAAAACAGCGCTTGATTTATTTTCGAAAACGCTTAAATTGCATAACAGACAAAAAGATTGTGAAAAAAAGTTAATAAAAGGATTAACGAAGATGAATTCCTCATTCCGGAATCTCAGAAAATGGCCGTTTGCCACCATCTTATCGGCTCGCAAATACGGTTACGATAATATATTTGCTCCTCACGGCGCAAAACTCGGTTCCAAATTGTGTATGGCGATTCTGCGCGGCGACAACCGTGAAGTGCTGCAGATGATCCGTAACGGCGCTCCGCTGGATCATCAGGACGATCCGGATGGCTGGACACCACTGATTTACAGCATTTATTACAACAATGCGTTTGCCACCGAACTTTTGCTGGAGCGCGGGGTGAATCCGGAACAGACCGACTTCGCCGGACGTTCACCGCTGATGATCGCCGCCATCACCGGCAACAGCGAACTGCTGCAGCGCTTTCTGGATGCCGGAGTCTCACCGGAAGCAAAAGATTACCGGAATAAAAGCGCTCTGGATTTTGCCTTGGAATTTCAAAACCGGAAATGTGCCGATATGCTGGAGATCGCCATTCAAAAAACTAACGGGTGAATAAAATGAAACAAAAAACAGGAAATCTGGGCGTTGTCGCTCTGGCGGCACTGGTGGTCAGTGCCATGATCGGCGGAGGAATTTTCAGCATGCCGCAAAACATGGCTCAAAATGCCTCTGTTTCGGCAGTGATTGCGGCGTGGCTCATTACCGGTGCCGGAATGTTTTTCATTGCCAATACGTTCCGCATTCTCTCCGTCGCCCGCCCTGATGCCACCACCGGCATATATTCTTATGCCCGCAACGGCTTCGGCAAATTCGCCGGATTTCAAATCGCCTGGGCGTACTGGCTGTGCAATATTTTCGGCAATGTCGCCTTTGCGGTACTGCTGATGGATGCATTCAACTACTTTTTCCCGGGCTGGTTCACCGGCGGCAATAATATCTGGTCGATCCTGGGCGGTTCCATCGTTATCTGGCTCATGAATTATGCCGTTTTGCGCGGCACCCGGCAGGCGGCAGGTATCAACGTGATCGGCACCATCTGCAAATTAGTGCCGCTGATTTTGTTCATATTCATCATGCTCTGGGCATTCCGCTGGAGTATATTCACGACCGACTTTTTCGGTACAGAAACATTGCCTAAACTGCATACCGTGCCGCAAGGAAGTTTTCTCACTCAAATCAAATCGACCATGATGGTGACGCTGTGGGCTTTCATCGGGATTGAAGGTGCCGTTGTAGTCTCCGCCGGAGCCAGCAGTCAAAAAGCCGTCGGCAGAGCCACCATGGTCGGATTTCTCTGTTGTTTGATCATCTACATTCTGTTGAGCGTGCTGCCTTTCGGCAATATGGCGCAGGGGGAACTGGCTCTGCTTGCCAATCCGTCCACCGCCGAACTGCTTCAGGATGTGGTTCACGCAAAATGGGGCGGAGTCATCATGAATCTCGGCGTGATAATCGCCCTGCTGACCAGCTGGCTGGCATTTACGATCATGATTGCTCAAATTCCCTATGCCGCCGCCAAAGACGGCACTTTCCCGCAGATATTCACCCACGAAAACCGCAACGGCGCTCCGGATGTTTCGCTGTGGGTCACCAGCAGTGTGATGCAGTTGACAATGGTAATGGTCTATTTTTCCAACAATGCCTGGAACACTATGCTCACCATCACCAGTGTCATGATCCTGCCGCCGTATCTGGCAAGCACGCTCTATCTCTGGCAGTTGTGTGCAGAGAAAAAATATCCTGCCGATGCGATGGTAAAAGCCGGATTTGCCCTGCTGTGCAGTATCGCCGGGTCGGTCTATGTGGTCTGGATGATCTACGCCGCCGGACTAAAATATCTGGCAATGGCATTCATCTTTCTGGCGATCGGTATTCCGGTATATATCTGGGCCCGCAGTGATGTCCGGAAAAACGCTGACAACCACGAAAAATTTTTCACCCTGCCGGAACTTTCCGGTGCCGTATTGATAGTTGTGATCGCTATTGCCGCAATCATGGCAGCAACTTCCGGTAAAATCCAACTTTGAAAGGTGCTTGTGATGAACGAACTCAACTCCCGCAGAATATTGATCGTACTGGATCATACGATCAACTCCAGCAATGTCATGCTGACGGCGATCCACCGGCTTCGCTCTGCGCTGGCAGATTTGGACTGCCGTGCTGAAATCGTGGACAGCTATGCGGAAGCGATCCCGCTGGCGGCAACGGATATGGATTTCGACGTATTTTTACTGGCAGCAGAGTTGAAATCCGGCACGCTCGGCAATCACGCCGCCGCCGGGTTATACCACACGATCCGCAACTGGCAGCGTGAAGTACCGCTGTTTCTGCTCGCTGACCGGGAGTTTTCCAGCGGCGGTCTTGCCACGGAACTGCTGGATCAGGCAACCGAATTGATCTGGATACTGGAGGACAGTCCGGAATTTATTGCCGGACGCATCCATGCCGCGATCGGCCGTTTCCGCGATCATCTGCTGCCGCCGTTGATGCAGGCAGTCTGGCAGTACAATGAGACCTGCCATGAGTATTCCTGGGCGGCGCCGGGACATCAGGGCGGCCGCGGCTTTACCAAAACCCAAAGCGGCAAAAAGTTTTTCGATTTTTACGGCGAAAACCTGTTCCGCACCGATACCGGGATCGAACGATCCAGCATCGGCTCACTGCTTGACCACACCGGAGCATTTGCGGAAAGTGAAAAAATGGCAGCAAAAATTTTCGGTGCCGATATATCATACTCCGGTATCGTCGGCACGTCCGGATCCAACCGGTCGATCATGCAGGCGGTTCTCGGGGACGATGATATTGCCATTTGCGACCGCAACTGCCATAAATCCATCGAACAGGGATTGATAAATACCGGTGCTTCTCCGGTCTATCTGATTCCCACCCGCAACCGGTACGGGATCATCGGTCCGGTGCTGTCAAGCGAAATGAGTCCGGGGAACATCGCCCGCAAAATTGCCGATTCCCCGCTGAAAACCTCCGGCGACCAGCGTGCCTACGCCGTATTGACCAACTGCACTTATGACGGATTGTGTTATAACGCCGCCAAAGTGGAAAAAATCCTCGCTGATTCCGCTGACCGGATCCATTTTGACGAAGCATGGTATGCGTATGCCAAATTCAATCCGCTGTATCAGGATCATTATGCCATGCGCAACACGCCCCGCCGACCGGATGCTCCGACGGTTTTTGCCACCCACTCCACGCACAAACTGTTGGCGGCGCTGTCTCAAGCCAGTTATATCCACATGAGATGCGGCAAAAAAGCGCCGTCGCCGGAACAGCTCAATCAGGGATATTTGCTCAACAGCTCCACTTCTCCGCTGTATGCGATTTGCGCCTCCAATGATATTGCTGCTAAAATGATGGCGGAAAACGGCATCGGTCTGACCGGTCAGGTCATCGACGAAGCAGTGGACTTCCGTCAGGCGCTGGCAAAGATGGAACGGGAATTCACTGCCGCAGGCTCATGGTTTTTCAAAGGCTGGAACCCGCCGCAAGTCACCGATCCGGAAACCGGCAAAGTGTATGATTTTGCTGATGCTCCCAAAAAACTGCTGACATCCCATCAGGAGTGCTGGCGGCTGCGCCCCGGCGAAAAATGGCACGGATTCGAAGCGCTGCAGGATGACGACTGGGTGATGCTGGATCCGATCAAAGTCAGTATTCTCGCCCCCGGCATGGGCGATAATGGCGAAATGCTTGACAGCGGCATCCCGGCGGCGTTGGTTTCAGCATATATTTACCAGCATGGCATCGTTCCCACCCGCACGACCGATTTTCAGCTGATGTTTCTTTTTTCCATCGGCATCACCAGAGGTAAATGGGCGACCTTGCTCAATGCCCTGCTGAAATTCAAGCGTTTGTACGATGCCAATACTCCGGTATCAGAAGTTCTGCCGGAAATTTCCGGTGCTGATCCGAAGTATCATACCATCGGCATCAGGGACTTGGGAGAAATGATGTTTGCCCATCTGAAAAAATACCGTCCCGGCGAAAAACTTAATGCGGCATTTGAAACTTTGCCGGAACAGGCAGTGACCCCGCGGCACGCTTACCTGGAGTGCGTGCGGGGCAATACCGAACTGGTACCGGCAGACCAGCTCGCCCATCGCATTGCCGCCAATGCCCTGATCCCCTACCCGCCGGGTATCCCGATGGTGATGTCCGGAGAACGGTTCGGCGGGGCTGATAATCCGCATATAAACTATCTCCGGGCGCTGGCGGCATGGGACAGCGAATTTCCCGGCTTTGAACATATTACCGAGGGAACCACCGTAATCAACGGAGTGTACCACATTCCCTGCTTACGTCAATAATGCCCCCACACCCACGGGGCGGGAATCAGGCTTCTCCCCGGAGCCCCCGCCCCGTTCTTTCCGACGCCCCCACACCCACGGGGCGGGAATCAGGCTTCTCCCCGGAGCCCCCGCCCCGTTCTTTATTGCCCGAAAAACCTCATAATGGTTCAGGATGATGGTTGTAACTACTGAAAAAAGATGTATATTATAAGTGTGGGTGTGTTTATCCGAACTTGGATCAACGGAATTTTGCAGCGGGGAAAGCAGAATATATGTTCAAAAAAAAGTTTGCTCAAAAATTGCGGGAATTGCAGAAACGTTCCGGGGTGAGGCAGAAAGATCTTGCCGTAAAACTGGGAATGTCTGATGCACTGGTGTCGCAATTTATGCACGGCGTCGCTCTGCCGCGTATGGAGCAGTTCCGCATGATGCTGGAAATAATGGATGTCCCCGCCGACGAAGCCGGCAGATTGCGTTTCCAACTGATGATGGCAAGAGCAGGCTCGCAAGATGAACCGTCCACCCCGGTTCAGCCTGATCCGGATGTCAGCATCCTGATGCCGGAAACCCCATGCGATATCTCCGGAGAGCAGAACCACTGGAAAAATTTGTGCAATGACTATTTCCTGGCAGAGGCTCCTGAACAAAAAAAATCAGGTATTCCGGTGATAATGCTCAATGATATGAACGTTTTTGATCACAGCATCCCGCTGGAAACTTACGCCCGGCACCGGACGACCAATATGGCCTCCATCTCCTCTCCCCTGCCCGGCACAGTATTGATACTGGCAGATGGAGCAAGTCTGGCATTGCCGCATTGCGGCACCCTCCGGCTGCTGGTGACGGATAAATTACCGGAAGGAACCTCATCACTGGAGCTGTACGGATTCAATGATAATACCTTCCGC
Organism: Lentisphaerota bacterium; assembly: GCA_015061865.1. Lineage (GTDB taxonomy): Bacteria > Verrucomicrobiota > Lentisphaeria > Victivallales > Victivallaceae > UBA1784. Next base: position 107,467 of record SUVU01000001.1, on the reverse strand, counting down.
ATTATCCCCAGCCGGAAAAATGATTCGGCTCATTGGGATTCTTTTTTTCCATCTCAGCAGTTTGAGGCAGATCAGGTGCGCTGGAAATTGCCGCTGTTGGAAATGGGCATAACCCCGGTACATGAATTCACTAACAAAAAACAGAAAAACAAGAGGTCGCGATGAGATTTTCATGCGGTGTAATATTCGGAATTTTGCTGACCTTGATCATAGGTGCAGCTGCGGTATTTTTCTTTTATTACCGCAACAGGCAGACCGAACTCCGTGAAGCGTGGACTCAGACCAAAAACGCCGGAGACAATGCCTGGGAAAAAACCAAAAGTACCGGAGACAGTGTCCTGATGCCGGATGCGCAAAAATCCTCCGGCAGTGATGATAAAAAAACTCCTGCTCCGGCGACAGCACCAAAAAAATAATTAATAAAAAGGCTTGATTTATGAACTCGTTTTTGATTGTTATTCTGCTGGCGGTGATTCAGGGAGTAACCGAATTTCTGCCGGTCAGCTCCTCCGGTCATCTGGCGCTGTTAAGCAATTTCTGCGGCATCGACCCGGAATCCAGTGTCTCGCTGGGGATCGTTCTCCACGCCGGGTCACTGGTTGCGATCTGCGCTTTTTACATCCATACGCTGCTCGGATTTTTCCGCAAAGACCAATTGCACTTGCTCTGCATGGTCATTGTCGGTTCAATTCCAGCCGGGATCGCCGGAATTCTGCTGAAAAAAAGCGGTCTTATTGATAAAATGTTCGGCGATATGCTCTCTTTGGCATTGGGCTTTCTCATCACGGCATCCCTGCTCCGTCTGACCGGCAAACCGAAACTGGCAGCGCAATCCAATACTGAATTGAAAGACATCTCACTCCGGCAGGCTCTGACCACCGGTTTTGCCCAGATGCTGGCGATCGTCCCCGGCATCTCCCGTTCCGGCAGTACGATCGCAGCGGGGATCCTTTCCGGAGTGAAGTTTGAAGCGGCGGCGACGTTTTCATTTCTGCTGGCACTGCCGGCGATCGCCGGGGCCGTGCTGCTGGAAATCATTGAACTGGTGCAAGCGGGATTCAAACTTGATGAGTTCAACCTCTGGCATTTGCTGACCGGCTTTACTATTTCAGCGCTGGTAAGTCTGGCATCGCTGATATTGCTGGTCAAAATCGTCAAACGCGGCAAAATCGCCTGGTTTTCGTGGTATTTGTTCCTGCTCGGCGCAGGAATCATGATATGGCAGATAATTTCGATGAGCAAACAGGGGTAACGCCTTATGAAAGAGATATATTTTATTGGCGGCGGCAAAATGGCAAGTGCCATCGCCGGCGGTTTGGTAAACAGCCGGACTTTTGCGGCAGCTCAGCTTGGTGCATTTGATCCTTCACCGGTTGCGGCTGCGAATTTCTCCCGAATCACCGGGATCGCGGTCGATAGCAATTCCCCGCGACCGGGGATCAGTCAGGCCCAAGCGATTCTGGTGGCGGTCAAACCCCAGCAGATCGAAACCGCCCTGCTCCCGCACCGGGATATCCTGCAGGATAAAATCATCCTGTCCATCGCCGCCGGGGTGACGATTTCCCGCCTGACGGAACTGACCGGTTCCAAACGGGTCATCAGGATCATGCCCAATACTCCGGCACTGGTCGGCAGCGGTGCAGCGGCATTTGCAGCTTCTGCGGAAGCTCTTGCCGCCGATGCCGAATTGGCACAGCAGATACTCTCCGCAGTAGGTATCGTCATGCAGGTCAAAGAGAGCGATCTGGATGCAGTCACTGCGCTTTCCGGCAGCGGTCCGGCGTATGTATTTGAATTCATCCAGAGCCTTGCCGATGGCGGGGTGGCAGAGGGTTTGAGCCGTGACACAGCGCTGAAACTGGCTGCCCAGACCGTATTGGGCGCAGCTCAAATGGTATTGAAAACCGGCGAACATCCGGCGGTTTTGAAAGATCAGGTCACCAGTCCTGCCGGCACGACCAGCCGCGGACTGGAAGCGCTTGCCGCCGGTGGTTTCGCCGGCAATGTCATGCAGGCGGTGCGAATGGCGGCGAAACGATCCAGAGAACTTGGCGGCGGTAAAAAATAATGAACAATATCCCTGAAAAATGTCTTTCCGTGGTCATTCCGGTATATAATGAGGAAAAGACCATCTGTCAAATCGTTCAATCCGTGCTGGCAAGACCGGAAGTCGGTGAAATCATTATCGTAAACGATGCCTCCAAAGATGCCTCTTGGGAAAAACTTCAGATGTTTGCCGCCGTACCGGAAGTAAAACTGGTTCAGCAGGAAAAAAATTGCGGCAAAGGTGCAGCGCTTATCCGTGGTTTTGCCATGGCAACACTGGATTATGTCATTGTGCAGGATGCCGATTTCGAGTACACCCCGGAAGATTATCCGCTGGTACTTCAGCCGTTGACCGATGGTAAAGCCGATGTCGTATACGGTGCGCGTTTTATGAATACTCCGGGTCAGGTGCGCTATTTCAAACACGAAATGGGCAATAAATTTCTGACGTTTCTCTCCAATGTGTTTTCAGACATTCACCTCTCGGATATGGAAACCTGCTATAAATGTTTCCGCCGGGAAGTGATCCAGAATCTGATTCTGACTTCACAGCGGTTCGGAATCGAAGTGGAAATGACTGCCAAACTGGCACGGTCCAGAAAATTGCGGATCTGGGAAGTCCCGATCTCCTATCGCCCCCGCCGTTACAACGAGGGCAAAAAGATCGGCTGGCGGGACGGTTTTGCCGCATTGTGGCATATAATCCGGTTCAACTGCTTTACCAGCGACAAAAAGAGCTTCGTAAAACCGTGGGAATCCGTGCTGCCCGCCTTGATAAATCAGCAAATGTGAGCTATTTTATATGATAACATCTTTTACTAAACAACATAAAGGAATATTATTATGAACAAAATTTCTCCGCTTCAGCAGGCCAGAGCCGCTTACGCCCCCAAACTTCCCGCCGCATTGCAGAATGGCGCCGCCGTCTGCGTACAGGAAGGCGGAGCCACCACTGCCGTGGCAGATGTGGAAAAAATCCAGGCGCTTTTCAAAAGCACTTTCGGCAGTCCGGTGCTGACCTTTGCCCCCGGCAAAGGCGAATCCAAACCGGCAGTGAACGTCGGTGTGATCCTTTCCGGCGGTCAGGCTCCCGGCGGTCACAACGTCATCGCCGGTCTGTTCGACGGTTTGAAATCCATGAATAAAGAAAGCCGTCTGTTCGGCTTCCTCAAAGGCCCCGATGGTCTGGTCAAAAACGAATGTATCGAATTGACCGGCGACATCATCGATGCCTACCGCAACACCGGCGGATTCGACATGATCGGTTCCGGCCGTACTAAACTTGAAGAAGAAGCCCAGTTCATCGCCGCCCGCAAAAGCTGCGAAACCTACGGCATTTCCGCTTTGGTCATCATCGGCGGCGACGACTCCAACACCAACGCCTGCGTGCTGGCGGAATACTTCAAAAGCAACGGGATTCCGATCCAGGTCATCGGCTGCCCCAAAACGATCGACGGCGACCTCAAAAATGAGTGGATCGAAGCCAGTTTCGGTTTCGACACCGCCTGCCGTGTTTACAGCGAATTGATCGGCAACATCGGCAGAGATGCCAACTCCGCTAAAAAATATTGGCACTTCGTCAAATTAATGGGCCGTTCAGCTTCTCACATCGCTTTGGAGTGTGCGCTCCAGACCCAGCCCAATGCGGCGATCATCTCTGAAGAAGTCGCAGCGAAAAAAATGACCCTCGGTCAGATCGTGGATAATCTCGCCGCCATCGTCGCCAAACGTGCCGCCAACGGCATGAATTTCGGTGTGGCCCTGATCCCGGAAGGTCTGGTCGAATTCATCCCGGAGATCAAAGTCCTGATCGCTGAACTCAACGATCTGCTCGCCGCCAACGCCACCGCTGTCGAAGTGATGGATAAAGCGGATAAAGTGGCGTTTGCCGCCGGTAAACTTTCTGCGGCTTCTGCCAGCGTATTCAAATCCCTGCCCGCCGGTATCCAGATGCAGCTCTGCAACGACCGTGACCCCCACGGCAACGTGCAGGTTTCTCTGATCGAAACCGAAAAAATGCTGGCGGAAATGGTCGGTACCAAACTCAAAGCGATGAAAGCTGAAGGCACCTACAAAGGCAAATTCGCCACCCAGACCCACTTTTTCGGTTACGAGGGCCGCTGCGCGGCTCCGTCAAACTACGATGCCGACTACTGCTACAGCCTCGGTTTCAACGCCGCAGCGTTGATCGGTGCCGGCCGTACCGGTTACATGTCCAGCGTCCGCAACACGATGAAACCGGCAGCCGAATGGATCGCCGGCGGTATTCCGATCACGATGATGCTCAATATGGAACGCCGTCACGGTGCCGACAAACCGGTTATCCGCAAAGCGTTGGTCGAACTGGACGGCGCACCGTTTACTGCGTTTGCCGCCAATCGTGAAGCCTGGGCAGCAGAAACCAGTTTTGTCTATCCCGGCCCGATCCAGTATTTCGGTCCGTCCAGCGTCTGCGATCTGGTCACCAAAACTTTGACTCTTGAAAAAGGCGGCGAACTCTGATGGATTCAGGTATCGACATCAAATACGTCGCTGATCTGGCGCGCCTGGAGCTTTCCCCCGAACAGGAGGCAAAGCTCCAGAACGAGTTGAGCAGTGTGGTCAACTACATTGCGGAACTGGCAGAGGTCGATGTGACCGGCGTGGAGCCGACGGCACACGCTGCGGCATTGACCAACGTCTGGCGTGAAGATGCTGCGAAAGAATCTTTCCCCCGTCAGGACATGCTTGCCAACGCTCCGGGAGTTATTCACGAGGAACTTATCCGCGTGCCCAGAGTCCTGCCCAGCGAGGAGGAATAAGTCATGGATATCCGCAAAGCTACACTTCATTCACTTGCCGATGCGTTGAAAAACAAAGAGTTTTCGGCAATTGAACTCTGTCAGGAATATTTGAAACAAATCGACGCCCGTGATGGCGAAATCGGTGCGTTTCTGGAAATCGACCGGGAAAACATGCTCAATGCCGCCCGTGCCTCGGATGAACGTCGTGCCGCCGGTGCAGTTTTGAGTGACTTCGACGGTCTGCCGATCGCAGTCAAGGACAATATTGCGGTCAAAGGTGAACGCTGTTCCTGTGCCTCAAAATTGCTTGAACCGGTCAAATCCCCTTATGATGCCACGGCGGTATCAGGATTGAAAAAACAGGGTTTTATTCCGTTCGGCAGATTGAATATGGATGAATTTGCCATGGGTTCCAGCTGCGAAAACAGTGCTTTCAAACGCACTGCCAACCCGCTGGACACCAGCAGAGTTCCCGGCGGTTCATCCGGCGGTTCCGCCGCATGCGTGGCAGCAGATTTTGCCCCGGCAGCTCTTGGTTCTGACACCGGCGGTTCGATCCGTCAACCGGCGGCATTCTGCGGCGTGGTCGGCGTCAAACCGACCTACGGCAGAGTTTCCCGTTACGGGCTGGTCGCATTTGCCTCCAGTCTGGATCAAATCGGTCCGCTGTGCAACGATGCCGAAGATGCCGGTATCATTCTGGATGCAATTTCCGGAGCCGATCCCCATGACTCCACCACCCTGCCCGCAGCAGTCGGAAATTATGCCGCTGCCGCCCGTGAAGGTGCCGCATCCGGCTCGCTTGCCGGATTGAAATTCGGTCTGCCCAAAGAATACTTTACCAGCGGCATGGATTCCGCCGTTGCCAAAGTCATGGATGAGACCATTGCCAAAGTCAAAGCGCTCGGCGGCGAAATCGTTGACGTCTCTTTGCCGCACACCAAATATGCGGTGGCAGTCTATTACATCATCGCCACTGCCGAAGCCAGTGCCAACCTCGCCCGTTTTGACGGCATCCGTTACGGAGCCAGAAAAGAGGGCAACGGCTTGGTTGACACCTATTACAAATCCCGTGGTGCCGGTTTCGGCGACGAGGTAAAACGCCGGATTCTGTTGGGGACGTATGTGCTTTCCAGCGGATATTATGATGCTTATTATCTGCGGGCGCAACGGGTGAGAACGCTTATCCGCAAAGATTTTGAAGATGCGTTTACCAAATGCGATCTGCTTTTGACTCCGGTTTCTCCGGGCGTGGCATTTAAATTCAACGAAAAAAGCGATCCGCTGCAGATGTATCTGTCGGATATTTTCACGATTGCGCTGAATTTGTCCGGTCATTGCGGCATCAGTATTCCGGCGGGAATCGATCCTGCCAGCAATATGCCCATTGCGGCGCAGATTATGGCTCCGGCGCTCGGCGAAGCATCCATGCTGAAAGCTGCCGCCGCATTTATGCGGGCATAACCAATGATAATCCTCGGTATTGACCCGGCGATCCGCACTACCGGTTACGGTGTTATCAGTGCGGATCCGGCTGCCGGAGACGGCATGGAAATACTTGATTGCGGAGTCATCCGCAACAAGCCGTCCATGCCGCATACCGAGTGTCTGCACCGGCTGTTCGGCGGCATCAGTGAACTGGTGTCGCTGTATCACCCGGATTGTGCAGTTCTGGAAGAACCTTTTGTCGGGCGCAACGCCAAAACGGCAATCATTCTCGGCATGGCGCGCGGCGGTATTTTAACGGCACTGGCGGAACATAACGTACCGGCATACGCTTACACGCCATCGGTTGCCAAACGTGCGGCGACCGGCAGCGGCAGTGCGGATAAATCCCGGATCGCATTTCTGCTGGCGGCAGAATTCGGTATCGAAGTGGAAAAAATCCCGTTGGACAGCACCGATGCACTGGCACTGGCGATGTGTCATATTCAGCGGCTGCGCTTTCCGACTTTGAACGGCGTGGGAAAAATGCTCTGATGGCAAGTGATTTTCACACCCATCACCTCCCCGCTTCCGGTGTCAACGCCTTAGTTTCCACTCTGACACCGGCGGCAGGATATTTCAGTTCATGTCAATACCACCCGTGGCATTTGCCGGAAAAATTTTCACCTCCCGATGATATTGAAAAACTCGCCGGATTTCATGCACTTGGCGAAGTCGGTTTGGACAGATTGCGGGGACCGGATTTAGCGGTACAACAGGAATTTCTGCATTATTTTTTCAGCGTTGCGCAGGATATGCATAAACCGGTGGTTTTGCATATCGTGCGGTGTTATCAGGAGTTATTTGAACTTATCAAACCGTTTAAGCTGAAATTGCTGCTTCACGGCTTCGCCGGCTCCCCGGAATTGCTGCAGGAGTTATGGAAACGCAATATCACGGTTTCCTGCAGCAGGCGGATATTGTGCCGTCCGGAAATCCTGATGCAGCTGCAAAAACCTGCCGGAGCATACGGGTTTGAAAGTGACGATGATCCGGCAACAGATGTTCGCAATATTCTGACCCAAAGTCAAATCAAAGATGTCGAAACAATAACCGACCGTAATTTCAACGATTTTATCATGGTGCAATAATGAGTGATTGGGCTGACAGATTTTCCCGGACGGCATTGATATTGGGCGATGACACCCTGCAAAAATTGAAAACCAAACGGGTTTTGGTCGTCGGTGTAGGCGGTGTAGGCGGTCATGCAGCAGAAAATATCGCCCGGTGCGGCATCGGTCATCTCACGCTGGTTGACGGTGATGCGATTGATATTTCCAACTGCAACCGGCAAATCATCGCTCTGGGAGCCACGGTCGGGATGCCCAAAGCCGCAGTCCTTGCCGCCCGGTGCCGGGATATAAATCCGGAGGGGGAATTCACCATTCTGCCGCAGTTTTTGAAAACCCCGGAAGATATCGCCGGACTATTGCAAAACGGATTTGATTTTGCCGTGGATGCCATTGACGATGTTCCGGTAAAAGTTGAACTCATCCGGCAGTTGAAAACCCTTGATATCCCCTTTATCAGCGCCATGGGAGCCGGCGGCAAACTTGACCCGTCCCAAGTCCGGATCGCTGATATTTCCAAAACTTACGGTTGCCCATTGGCAAGGGTCATGCGGGGCAAACTGAAAGAAACCGGTATCACCAAAGGGGTAAAAACGGTATTTTCTCCGGAAATTCCCCAACGCAGTTTCACCGGCAAAAAAATCGGCAGCATCAGTTACCTGCCAGCTGTTTGCGGTTGTTTCTGTGCTGCCGAAGCGATCAAAGAATTGAGCAAATAAACTTAATGAGTTTGCAAATAATCGATCATCGCCTCCACGGTGCGGAAAACCAGACCGGGATTGATTTTTTCCAATTCGGCGATCCGGGCGGATTTCGCCCATGCCGCCGACAGACATTTCACTCCGGCGGCATGACAGGCTTCCGCATCGGAAACAGCATCGCCGACATACAAAATCTCATCGGCGCTCAAATCATATTTATCCATCAGCAGCTGCAACTGCGCCGATTTATCGTTCCTCTGCGCCGCGCCATATTGAAAATCGGTAAAAATGCCCTGCAGCTGCAATACTTCCACCGAAATCTGACAGGTGGTTTCCGATCTGCCGGTCACGATCGACACGGGAATGTTGCGTTCACGCAAATAATCCAGCAATTTGCGGCATCCCGGGAACAAATCCGGACACATTTGCAGATGCCATTGCCGGTGCAGCCGGTAAAATTCCTCCTCGGCTTCCGGCAAATTGCTGCCGACAAAATTGCGGATCACGCCCGGCTCATTCATGCCGAAACATTGATAGATCGCCTCCCGCTCCGGAGCTTGATCGCCCATGTATTTTTTGAATACCGCATCAAAAACATAGAGACAAAAATCCACACTGTCCGCCAGTGTCCCGTCAAAGTCAAATGCAACATGTTTTATCATAACCGACCTCTTTTCGTAAATATTTTCCTAATATACTGCCGCAAAACGTTTTTTCAATTCAAAAATCTGCAAAAAAGATGGATATTACCCGGCAAGCAGCTTGAAAAAACTCCATTTTGGCAGTATTTTATATGAATTGCAACGGTATTTCGGGCCCCATTATGATTTGTGGCTTGACACCCGGAGTACCATAAACTAATTTTTATGAAAGGGATTGGTTATGCCAACCGCAAGTCGAGCAAAACACAAATTCTGCCGCCGGATCGGCCAGTGTCTCTGGGGTGATCCGAAATGTCCGAGCGTCAAACGTCCGTATGCCGCCGGTCCCCATGGTAAAGGCCGTCGGGTCAAATTGTCCACCTACGGCGAATTGCTGATGGAAAAACAGAAACTCCGCAACTACTATGCGATCAGTGAAAAACAGCTTCGTATCGCTTTCGCCAAAGCCAAAAGCGGTACCGGCGTGACTCACGAAAAATTGTTCCGCAGCTTGGAACAGCGTTTGGATGCGATGGTCTACCGTGCCGGTTTCGCTCCCACGATTTTCGCTGCGAAACAGATGGTCAACCATGGCCACATCCTCGTCGATGGCAAACGCATCGACCGTTCCAGCTGCATCGTCAAAGAAGGTCAGGTCATCTCCATTGATGCCGCCAAATCCCCGGCGATCGCTGAAATGGCGAAAAAAGGCAACTCCACAGTGCCGGCTTACATGGAAGTCGATCTCGACAACCTGAAAGCCACGCTCGTCCGCGCTCCGCAGGTCGAGGAGATTCCGGTCTCCGTCAAGATCATGAGCGTCATCGAGTACTACGCCCGGTAATCTGCACTGCAGACACCCAAAACGGATGGATTTTCAAAAATCCATCCGTTTTTTATGCCCGGATAATATAAAGAATTATTGTCCCATTTGTTGTGATAAAATCTAACCGTCCGGCTTCGTTGCCCTACGCCGTGACAAGTCGGTGGATGCAGCGGGTGCAATCAAACCGTTTTATGTTTTTGACCAATCACAATGTAAGTGATATATTCTAGGTGTCGCCATAAAATGTGTTCATTCGGTCTTGTATGTATGTTTCACAAAATTTGGGACATTACCTATAAAGAACGGTTGATGATAAAAAAAGTGATTGGGAGAAATTTTTCATCCCAATCACTTTTTACTTGTATGATTTACGCCAACTGCATGAATTTATCTTTGTGCTGTTCAGCAGAAGTCAAATCATCGGTCGAGGCGATCACCGCACCGGATTGCAGGTCATTGCAGTAAGCAAGGATGTCCGTCTGCGGGGCAAAGAGTGCTTCCGGGGCGGCAAAGTCGGCAGCGTAGAGTGCTTCGGCGGCACGTGCCGGAGCCAGCGGCTGTTTGATGGTGATTTTGCCGGTTTTCGCTTTGCTTTTGTTGTTGGCGGCATCGACGGCGACCATCGAATAGGAGTAATTGCCTTTATTCAAGCCGGTGATGGTGTATTTCGTGACTGAACCTTTGAGAGTGACGGTTTTGTTGCCGTATTTCAAAATGTATTTGGTCACGCCGACATTGTCTTTGGGCTTTTTCCACGTCAAAACGGCGTTGTTGCCGGAAACTTTCACTTTTACCGCAACGTTTGACGGCGCAGTCATATCTTTGACCGTGAAAGACTTGCGGCTGCTCCAGGCGCTGACGTTTTTGTTTTTGTCAATGGCACGGACACGGTAAGTGTGTTTGCCGACCGTCAGTTTGCTGATGGAAACGCCCGTTTTAGTCGATTTGTAAATTTTGCCGTTGTCCAGCTGGATTTCATACCGGGCGATCTTGCCGGAATTATCCTTTGCCGCCGACCAGCTGAATGTACCTTTGTACTTGCCGGTGACGACAGGATTTTTCAGCGTGACGACTTTTGACGGCGGCGTGGTGTCTTTAATGGTGAGGTTGATTTTTTTCGCCGAACTCTTATTGCCCGCCGCATCGTAAGCGACCACTGAAACTGCAACTTTGCCGATCGGCAAGTTGCCCAATGCGAGGGTATTACCGGTGATGGTTTGCGTTTTTTTACCGACCGTTACTACATATTTTGCAATTTTCACGTTGTCTTTGGCGGTGATGACCAAATTTTTTGATGTTGCAGTAAGTTTGCTGATCACCGGAGCCGCACGGTCAATATTTTTCACCGTATAAGTGGTGATGGCAGAGTAATTTCCCGCTTTATCCCGTCCCCGGAAGTAAAGAGAGCCATTATTTTTCATCACGATACCGGAAGTATACGTCTTCCAAGACTTTTTATCCAGCGAATACTGTTTTATTGCGGAATCGCTGCTGAAACTTGCCGTCACGGTAACATTTTTATTAGTAGCGACGGTGATATTCGCTTTAGCGACCGGTTTGACCGGCGGAGTGGTATCAATGTATATGGTCAAAGTCAAATCACCGCCAGCTTGATCAAGTGAATAGATATTTCCGCCGTAAGTCAAATCTGCACCATTGACCGCTACACGGCCATAGTTTATTGTGCCGTCGCCAACAGTAACACTGCCGGTGAAACTGCTTGCACCCAGAGCAAGTTTATAGATTCCTGCGGCCTGATTCGGAGCGACCGTGATCTTATACTTTGGACTTTCCCAATCATAGTATATAATCTTGGACAAGTTATTTATCAAATAATCATCTTCCGGTTTCCGGTCTTTTACGGTAAAGTCTATAATTGCTCCGTAGCTGGCGGACACAATCCCGTCGTCATTAATCGTCAATTTGCCGCGATGTACGCCGCCGCTGGAGATGGTCATTTTGCCCCCGGAATTGACGGTGGTATTGCTTGGCACGCCGCAGATGCGCATGTAGCCACCGGAATTGACGGTGGTATTGCTCGCCACGCCGCCGCTTCCGATCCCCATCCAGCCATCGTCAACAAACGTATCATTCGACACGCCGCCGTTGTCGATGATCATGTCGCCCCCGGAATTGACGGTGGTATTGGTCGCCACGGCGCCGCGTCCGATCCCCATCCAGCCATCGTCAACAAACGTATCATTCGCCACGCCGCCGTTGTCGATGATCATGTCGCCCCCGGAATTGACGGTGGTATCATTCGCCACGCCGCCGCTCCAGATGCCCATATAGCCACTGGAATTGACGGTGGTATCATTCGCCACGCCGCCACTGGCGATGTCCACTCCGCCCCCGGAATTGACGGTGGTATCATTCGCCACGCCGCCGCTCCAGATGAACATTTTGCCATACCAACTGACGGTGGTATTGCTTGCCACGCCGCCGCTCATTACAAACATACTGCAATTTGGACGGGATACGTTTTCCCCTTTCATAACAGTTGTCTGATAAAGCAGTTGATTATCCGATCCGAAATATACCCCGGAATATTTGCTGGTAAAGGTGACAACAGCGCCATCATTAATGTATACATCCCCAACACACGGTGTCCAGTTGACATTAAGCGCACTGCCGCCGCTTCCGATCTCCATCCAGCCATCGTCAACAAACGTATCATTCGCCACGCCGCCGTTTCCGATGTATATGCCGCCCCTGGAATTGACGGTGGTATCGTTCGCCACGCCGCCGCTCCAGATGGTCATATAGCCACTGGAATTGGCGGTGGTATTGCTTGCCACGCCGCCGCTCCAGATGGTCATGTCGCCATAGTCTTCAACGGTGGTATTATTCGCCACACCGCCGCTGGAGATGGACATATAGCCACTGCTATTGACGGTGGTACTGTTCGCCACGCCGCCGTCATAAACGTACATATCGCCGCCGGAATTGACGGTGGTATTGCTCGCCACGCCGCCGCTGGAGATATGCATTGTTTCATTATAATCCAAAACGATGCCGGAACTGACGATACCATCGTAAATTTTGTAATTCATGCCCTATTCCTTTCGTATTTATATACTCACTTGAAATATAGCACAAAAAAACAGTTTTACAAATGGAACAGCAAGGAAATTTATTAAGGATTTATGCTTCACGCTGAAGCACTAACGCAGTGCGCGGCGGCAGGTATAAGGAGATAACCACGCCATGACTTCTGGGCATGGAAAAATACCGCTGTCCGGCTTCTCGCCGGGCAAAGCCGTCAAAGCGTTTTTCATCACTGTCCAATACCGTCCGGTAACTGCCCGCCAGCACTTCAAATTCATAGTCTGTATACGCCTGCTCCGGGTGGAAGTTGAAGAAAAACCAGTATCCGTTGCGCTCAAAAGCGATCACTTTGCCGGCATTATCTATCCGCACCGTCTGCACCACCGTATCATAAAATCCGAAACTTTTGATCAGCTGCGTGATTTCCACGTCAAATGCACTCAACGCACCAAAACGCAAATTTTCATCGTGTTCCAGACTCCATTGCCGCCGGGCGTGAGCCATGCTCCAGTTATTGCCCTCCCGGGGCAAATCTATCCACTCCGGGTGTCCGAATTCATTGCCCATGAAATTCAAATACCCCTGCCCTGCCGCCGCCGCCGTCGCCAAACGCATCAACTTATGCAATGCCACCGCACGATCGACCGCACCATCCCCGGAATTCCGGTGCATCTGGGTATACATCGCCGCATCTGCCATGCGGAACAACGCCGTTTTGCCGCCGACGATCGCCTGATCGTGACACTCCACATAACTGATGGAGCGTTCATCCCGGCGGCGGTTAGTCAATTCGCCGTACAAGTAAAACATATCCCAGTTTTCATCCGGAATATCCAGCAATTTGAACCACATATCCGTCACCCCCATCGCCATCCGGTAATCAAAACCGATCCCCTCCGGCGACGCCAATCCGGGCATCCCGCTGACATCTTCGGCGACTGTGAGCGCATCCGGGCGGACTTCGTGGATCAATTTATTTGCCAATGTCAGGTAAATTACCGCATCTTTATCAACATCACTGCCAAAATAATCCGCATACGAGGTAAAACATTTATTCAAGCCGTGATGGTGATACATCATACTGGTCACGCCGTCAAAGCGGAAACCATCCAAATGATATTCGTCCAGAAAAAAACGGCAATTGGAGAGCAGAAAATGTTTTACTTCATCTTTGCCGTAATCAAACAACAGCGAATCCCACGCCGGATGTTCCCCCCGGCTGCCGGCATGAAAATAGGTCGTCCGGCAGCCATCCAGCAGCGCCAATCCCTCCAGTTCGTTTTTCACCGAATGAGAGTGTACGATATCCATTATGACCCGCAACCCCAAACCATGCGCATCATCCACCAGACGCTTGAAATCATCCGGCGTACCAAACCGGCTGGATACCGCAAAGAAATTCGCCACATGATAACCGAAACTGCCGTAATACGGATGCTCCATCACCGCCATCAACTGCACTGTATTATAGCCTTTGCGGGCTATTTCCGGCAATATCAGCCGGCGGAATTCATCAAATGTCCCCAGTTTCGCCTCTTCCTGCGCCATCCCCGGATGAGCTTCGTAAATCACCGGATATGCCGGTGCAGGAATACTATGCCGGAAACAATACGGCGTTTCCGGCTCCCAGATCACGGCACAGAAAAGTTTGCTCGCTTCATCCTGTTTCACATAGCGGGCATAGGCGGGGATCCTCATGCCGCAACCGCCGTCCCAGCGCACAAACAATTTATAATTCATGCCGTGACGGAATGTCGAAACCGGAAATTTCCCCTGCCACACCCCGGATTTGACCGGATGCAGACGATAATATTCCTGCGGTTCCCAGTTGGAAAAATCTCCGACCAGAAACATCTCCTGCGCATGCGGAGCATACTCCCGGAACACCCATTGCGTTTTTTGCCGGTGCATCCCGAAATATTCGTGACCGCTGGCAAAATCGGCAAACTGCTGATGCCGCCCTTTCAACCGCACCGCAACCGCTTCAGCCTCCCGTTTCCGGGAAGTTAATTCCGCCTGATACGGTGTCAGAAACGGGTCTGCCGCCAACGGCACAGGCTCATTTGACCTACGGGGAAATGTCATTATTTTACCGCAAATGATTTGTCCACCAGCGGACGGGCAAGCATGGACTCGTAAATTTTGATGTATTCCTGGGCAGTGACATCGTGGTTGAAACGTATTCTCGCTTCATCCATGATCCGGGAGATGACATTATTTTTCCACGCCCGGTCTTTGAAGTAGAACCGCATCGCTTCGTCCACGCCCCAGCGCAAACCGCCGACATCATAATTTTTGAATACGAAACCATTGCCGTAATTGCCGTCTTCAGAAAGGTGATCCACGGTATCATGCAGACCGCCGGTATCATGGACGATCGGCAAACTGCCGTAATACTGACTGGTCATCTGCGGCAAACCACACGGCTCAAACCGTGACGGCATCAGCATGAAATCCGATGCGGCAAAACCCAGCCGGGACAGCTGCTCGTCGAAATCACAGACCATCACCCGTTCATAGAAATTATGATAGGCGATTATGTCACGGAAAACTTTCTGATACTCGCCATTGGCAACGATCGCAATCTGCAAACCGCAATCCCAATAACGATGCACCATGTCGTAAACCAGATCCGCCAGCAGCTGACAGCCTTTCTGGATCGGATCCAGACGGTGCGGCCACAGGAAAAGCGGCGCATTCTGGTCACATTTCAAACCGGTACGCGCCTGAAATGCGATCTTGTTGACCTGTTTGGCTTTTTCGCAATTGCTGCTGTTATATTTTGCTTCCAAAAAGTCATCGATTTGCGGGTCATTGCTCTCATCCGGAGCATTGAGAATACCGCTGGCGCAACCGGCATAAAATTTCCCGGCGATCTCCCGGCGGATGTTTTCCGGCACAAAACTGTGGCAGCCATCCACGATTTCTTTCAGAAACGTGGGACTTACCGTATTGATAAAGTGTGCCGCAAAAATACCGCTGGTCAAAAAATCCACCGCATTGGTCGAACGGCTCTCCTCGTAATTATACGGCGGGCGCTCATAATAAAGATTCTGCCAGAAAGGTGCCGCATCAATACCGCGATCCTCGATCTCGGCCAGCGTGCGTTTCTGCGTGTGAATATTATGCACCGTAAACAGACACGGAATACCCATCCGTCTGGCGGCAGCCGGGATCAATCCGGTCATCCAGTCGTTGCAATGGATCAAATCCGGTTTGACCTGCGGAATGATATTATTGATAACTTCCCGCTGAAACGCCAGCGACTGCATAAATGTATCATTGGAATAGTTGCTGTATACAGAGTCACGGTAGTAAAAAATGCGGTCTTCAGCCAAATGGATACGGCTGTTGTGCAAATTGCTCATGTAGACCCGCAATTCATCATTGATGAGATTGCCGACGTCAATATGAAACATTTTCCGGTAATGCGGCAATGCCACATGGACATCTGCCCCCTGACGGTACAGGGCGCCGACCAATGTCGCTGAAACATCAGCCAAACCGCCGGCTTTGGCACGCAAATACCCGCCCATGGTAGTCATACCGACCGGCAAAGAGGTGATTTCCGGAGTAACCACCAGAATCCGGGGATTGCCTTTTTTTGTTCTCCGCATTTTTATCTCCTGACTTTAACTTGTTTTCCACTGCCGTTGCCGGCAGTGGAATCGTTGCAGTTGCTTATCTGAATTCAGCGCGGCCAGCACATGAATCCGGGAACGCTGTTATCCCAATCGTTACCGGCGGCTTTGATCCTGGCGGTAAGACCGAAACGACCGGAAACTCCGCACTCTACTTCACCGCCGTAGAGATAGTTGCCGTTGCCGCGATCTTCCAGCATGGACAACACAGTTACCGTACTGTCCATAAGTTCGTTGTGAGCATCGGCAGTACCGCTGTACGCATCGACTTCCACCTCCGCAGGAGTCAAACCGGCGAGATGCACATCGACCGTGATCGCAATTTTATCACCGACGTGCAGATCATCCAGCGAACCCTGAACGACCGGATTGCCGATGTAAAGTTTGCACTCATCCAGATTTTCAACGCCGAAATTATTGACCAGGCGGCCTTTGACATCGACCAGTTTGGCGGCGGCAGCGGCATTATCAGCCGTAAGAGTTGCAAATGCTTTGGCAGCAGGCAAATAATATTTGCGGTTGTAATCCCCGACCATTCTGGCGCTGGAGAAAAATCCCAGACCGGTGGTGATGGAGGCTTTCATCCGGGCGATCCAGCGTTTCGGCAGATCGCCGCCGACGCGCTCGTAGAAGCAGGGAATGATCTCGTTTTCAAGCAGGTTGAAAAGCTGCTGACTTTCAAAGTTATCCCGATCCTCATCCTCGATGTAGTAATCGTTGCCCTCGATAGCCCAGCCGTTTTCGCCGTTGTAGGCCTCTGCCCACCAACCGTCCAGAATACTGCAGTTGATAACGCCGTTGATCGCCGCTTTCATACCGCTGGTACCGCTGGCTTCCTGCGGACGGCGCGGAGTATTGAGCCAAACGTCAACGCCCTGTACCAGATGGCGTGCCATACCGATATCGTAGTTTTCCAGAAACACTAGCTTGTGCTGTACATTTTCACGCTGGGCAAACTCGATAAGCTCCCGGATCAACTGTTTGCCGCCATTATCTGCGGGGTGCGCTTTCCCGGCGAAAATGAACTGCACCGGACGGTTTTTATCCCGCAGCAGATTCAACAGCCGTTCTTTATCCCGCAACAGCAGAGTACCGCGTTTGTAGGTAGCGAACCGGCGGGCGAAACCGATGGTCAGCACATCCGGCTGCAGCAGCGGTTTTTTCTGATCCGAACCGGAATTGATCCCGGTCATATAACGGAAATTGCGCTGCACCAGACGGCGGACGTAACGCACCAGCGACTGACGGCACAACTCATGAACGTTCCACAATTCATCATCCGGCAGCGATGCCAGATCGTCAGACAGCTGCACCATATCCGGATTATTCAGCCAGCTGGGGCTGAGATAGTGTTCAAACAAACGGTTGTGACGGGCGGACACCCAGGAGCTGATGTGAACACCATTGGTGATATGCCCGATCGGAATTTCCGCTTCGGAGCGTTCCGGCCAGAGGTGTTTCCACATTTTGCGGGCGACTTCGCCGTGGAGTTTACTGACACCGTTGCTGTAATTCGCCGCCATACGCAACCCGAAAACGGTCATTGACATTTCCGAGGTTTTGCCGCGATCGGTGATCGGGATACCCCAGCTGATGACCCGGTCAATATCAAATTTCGCCGCATCTGCAAACGGTTTGAGGTACGGGCGCACCATGTTGATATCAAAAACTTCGTTACCGGCAGGCACCGGAGTATGGGTGGTAAAGATATTCGAGCGCCACACGATCTCCAATGCCACATCGGGATTGTAATTAAGATCGTTGACCAGATGATCCAGACGGGCAAGCGACAGGAAACCGGCGTGACCTTCATTCATGTGGCACACTGCCGGGTTGAATCCGAGCGCCAGCAATGCTTTCACGCCGCCGATGCCCAGAAGCAATTCCTGATGCAGGCGCATTCTTTTATCGCCGCCGTACAAACGCCAGGTGACTTCACGCAGATCCGGCGGATTTTGCGGCAATTCGGTATCCAGCAGTACCAGCGGCACATTGCCGACCCACAAAATCCATGCGGCGGCGTAGATAGTACGATCGCCCAGCGGCATACTGATCGTCACCGGATTGCCCTCTTTGTCACAACCGCGCACCAACGGCAGATCGTGGATCTCTGCGACCGGATAATGTTCCGTCTGCCAGCCGGTACGGTCAAGCACCTGACGGAAATATCCCTGACGGTAGAGCAGACCGACGGCGACCAGCGGCAAAGACATATCGCTGGCGGCTTTCAAATGGTCACCGGCAAGCACGCCCAAACCACCGGAAAAGATCGGAATACTCTCGTGGATACCGTATTCCAGTGAAAAATACGCCACCGAGCGTTTTTCCGGAGCGACAGCGCCGCCGACCTGACGGTCAAACTCCGCCTGCACGCTTTTCAAATGCCGCAGAAATCCGGCATCGTGCGCCAATTCGATCAAACGTTTGCCGGAAACTTTGCGCAGAAACATTTTGGCATTGCCGCTGACTTCACGCCAGAGGTTGGGATCGATACGGACAAACAGATCGATCGCCGACTGATGCCAGCACCACCAGATATTGCCGGCGAGTTTTTCCAAAAAATCCAGCTCCGCAGGAATACGGGGAGCGACATTGTAAAGTTGAAGTTCCATATTTTTCTTGTTTTTCTGAAATTATTTTTCTTTGACGATAAGCACATTATTCAACGAGCCGAACTCATTGGGGACAATATTCGGATTGGCGGGATCGGATCTCCATTCGCCGTCGATCTGAAACTTGTACTGATACTCGCCGGGAGCAAGCAGTAAACGACAGCGGTAAGTGCCGTCATTGCTTTTATCTTCAAGTTTACGAACCGGCTGCCAGTCATTGAAAGATCCGGCGACCATCACACTTTTTCCCGGCGCATCCTGATAGGTCAATACCACTGCGCGACGGGTGGCTGCTGTTTTTTTCATCAATTTCTCCAAATAATAACGAATTAAAAAAACAAAATGTCTCCGCTACAATATACTTCATAAACTCTGTTTTTTCAACTTTTTACAGAAATTATTTTGTATTTGCGAAGCGGAATACGCCCCCCGTCCATTCCCGGTCGGTGAAACGCTCGACCTCAACCATGCCCAATTCAGCGTAAGATGCGCTGACTTTGTCAAAATCCCTTTCCAGGATCCCCGCCAGCACCAGACTGCCGCCCGGAGCGACCCAACTGACAATATTGAAGCGGAAAGAAATCAGCAAATGCCCGAGAATATTGGCACAGACCACATCGTATTTTTCCGGGCGTCCCTGCCAATCCGCCGCGTTTCCGGTTTCCGGAGCGATCGCATCAGAACAGTTGTTCAATGCGATGTTTTCTTTGGCTACTTCCACCGCTTCCGGGTCAAAATCAAAGGCATCGATCACCCCATAACCGAGCAACGCCCCGGCGATCGCCAGAATACCCGAACCGCACCCGGCATCAAGCAGACTTTTGCCTGCTGCGGCAAGTTTATCGATCTGCTTCAGACAGAATAAAGTCGTGGCATGCTGACCGGTACCGAAACTCATTCCCGGATTGATTTCCAGAACTTTCTGTCCGGGCCGCGGCGGATCGTTGAGCCACGAGGGGCGCACCAGCAGTTTTTCAGAAATTTCCACCGGTTTGAAATATTTTTTCCACGCTTCAGCCCACTCGGATTTGTGCAGTTCAAAAATTTCACCCATTTTCAAGTCCACACCGATTTCACGCCACATCGGCAGCACTTCAGTCAAACGCTCCCGCACCCCGGCAGCGGATTCGGCATCAAGGGTGTAAACGGTATGCTTCACACTGCAATTTTCCCGGTCAAAATAACTGCTGAACTCCAATTCCAGAGCATTCAGCAGCTCGGCGGCATTTTCAAATTCGCCGGACGGATCCTCCAGCGGGATACAAAAAAGCAATTCATTCATAACGCAGTAAATCTCCATATTTTCAGGTTAAACATCCCATCACCATATAAAATATCACTTTTTTCGCCTTTTTCAACGTAACTTCGGCGAACATCCGTTGAAATACCCTCTGTAATGAACTATATTATCATAGTATATAGTTTTATTTAATCGGTGGTAATTTTTCAGATGAATATTATTTCGGGAACTGCCCGCAATCTTGAACTTGCCGATCTTCCGGATTCGGCGGTCAGACCGACGGCTGTCCGGGCGCGCAAAGCGCTGTTCGACAGCATCGGGATCTTTGCCGGCAAAACGGTTCTGGATCTGTTTTCCGGCTCCGGGGCATTGGCTCTGGAAGCCGCCAGCCGGGGTGCGGCGGCGGTGATCATGGTCGAAAACGACCCTGCTCACGTTGACTGCATCCGGGAAAATTGCCGCCGGGTCACCGCCGCCGGAGCCGCAGCGGAAAAACTGATTCTGGAATTCGATGCGCTCTTTCCGGAACGGTATCTTGCCAAAATCAGCGATCGCCCGGATATCATCTTTGCCGATCCGCCGTATGCTGACAGCGGCCAATATTTTCATCAACTGCTGAGTGACGATGCGTTTCTGAAAGCGTTAAGCGGCAGCAGATTGATCTGGGAGATCCCGGATACGCCGGGAGCATTGGGAGAATTTATGGAGCATCCGGCATTGACCGACATTGCCATCCGCCGGTTCGGCGGGACATTCTTTTTACTTGGGACGATAAAATGAGAGTTGATTTTGATATAAAAACTGTAGAAAAAATGTTCCGTGATGCGGAAGTTGTTAAAAACAGCCCGATCCGTGAAGTCCGGCGTGCCGGTGATTATTTCATCAAATTTGACCGGCGCAGCAGCCACGGTTTTGCCAAAGAATTTACGGCGGCAGAGAAGCTGCAGCAGGCGGGACTGCCGGTGGTCAACCATCTGTTTCACGGCAAAAGCGATAATGGTAATTATCTGGTGACCGGATCATTTGCCGACAGTGTGCAGGTGGATGATTATTTGCGTGACAATGTACCGGAAATGAGTTTTTTTGAAGCGATCGCAGATCTGGTCAAATCCATGCTGTCAAAAGGTTTTCTGCACACGGATTTTCACTTGGGCAATCTGCTTTACAACACCGTGGAAAACTCCTTTGCCCTGGTGGATGTAAAAAAAGTCCGGAGCGTGCCGCAATGGCTGCTGAAAAAAATGTCCGACCGGACTAAATTCTATCCGCTGACTGAGTTCCGCCGGGTGCTGAAAAAAAGAGACCTGCTGAAACTTTTCAAACGAGCCGGAGTCTCTGCGCCGGGAGAATTCTATGAGGAAATGCTCTCTGCCGACTGCGAAGACCGGATGGCGGAGTGGAAACGCCGGAGAAAACAGATTCTCTCCGCCTACCCCAAATTCACCCGCAAAGACGGCGATCTGCTCGTCAATGTCCGTGCCACCCCGGATGAAATCGCCGCCGCAGAGGTGATCCCCGGCGGCAAAGCGGTCTTTCTTGCCGGATATTTCATGGATCTGATCCAGATCCCCAGCCGCAAAGTCACGGCATATAACACCAAAACCGACACTGTTTATGCTCTTCCTGCCGGCAAAATTCACGCCGGCGGCGAAGCTGCCATTGAGATGATGGATCGGGCAAGTTACTATGATATCGCCACGGCTCCGGTGGACTGGGCACATCAATCCAGGGGTGTGCCGATGCTCAACTCGCTGGAAAAAGTTGCCGTTGAGCCATTTATACTTGAGGAATAACAGTTATGGTCGCCAAGCTCTTTTCTGCTACCGTGATCGGTATTGATGCCTTTCCGATCGAGATCGAAGTCAATCTCACCGGAGTGCAATCAACCAGCATGAAAGACAGTGCGATCTCCATCGTCGGTCTGCCGGACACCGCTGTAAAAGAGAGCCGTGACCGGATATATTCAGCGTTTGTCAGTTCCCAATTCATCCCGCCGCGCGGATTTACAGTGGTCAATCTGGCGCCGGCGGATTTGCGTAAAGAGGGTGCTGCATTTGACCTCGGGATTGCGCTGGGGATCCTGGGCGCCACCGAAGTATTGGACAAAGAGCGTCTGGGCAGGATCGCCGCCATCGGTGAACTCGGATTGGACGGTTCCGTGCGCCCGGTCAAAGGTGCGCTGCCGATAGCCGCCAAACTTGCCGCCTTGCGCACTGTTTCAGCGCTGCTGGTGCCGCCGGCCAATGCCCGTGAAGCGGCACTGGCAAGCGGCAATGCGATCCCGGTCTTTCCGGTATCGACGTTGAAAGAGGCGGCTGATCTGGTCAACCGTGGCGCGGGAAAGCCGTTCCGTACTGAATTGGAAAAATTTGATTTATCCGGCATCAACTGTGACTTTAATGAGGTCAAAGGTCAGTTTGCCGCCCGCCGGGCGCTGGAAATCGCCGCCGCCGGAGCGCACAACACGCTGCTGACCGGCTCTCCCGGCACCGGCAAATCCATGCTGGCAATGCGGCTGCCGGGAATTTTGCCGCCGCTGTCGCTGGCAGAAGCATTGGAAACGAGCCGGATCTACAGCGTTTTGGGGATGCTGGCGGCAGATATGCCTTTGATCGACCGCCGTCCGTTCCGGTCACCGCACCATACGATTTCGGATGCCGGACTTATCGGCGGCGGCAGAGACCCCCGTCCCGGGGAAATCAGTCTGGCGCATAACGGCGTACTTTTTCTGGATGAGCTGCCGGAATTCAAACGCAATGTACTGGAAGTCCTGCGCCAGCCGCTGGAAGAGGGGGTTGTCACCGTCTCCCGGGCATCGGGCAGTTGTGTATTTCCGGCACGGTTCATGCTCTGTGCCGCCATGAATCCCTGCCCCTGCGGCAGAGGCGAAGTGGAACTGGGCTGCCGTTGCAAACCGGAGGAAAAACGGCGGTATTTGAAACGGATCTCCGGGCCGCTGCTTGACCGTATTGATTTGCGGGTTCCCGTGCGGCAGTTGAGTGAAAACGATTTGCTGAAAGCCCCGGACGGCGAATCCAGTGCGGTCATCCGGGAACGGGTGATAAAAGCACGGCAGCTGCAATTTGAGCGTTACGCTGAATGGGGATTTTTCAACAACAGCCAGTTGACACCAAAAGCGCTGCAGAAATTCTGTCAGGTTTCAGCCTCCGGCGAAGCGTTGCTCCGCAATGCGATCAACCGTTACAAACTCAGTCCGCGCGCCTACAGCAGGATTCTAAAAGTCGCCCGCACCATCGCCGACCTTGCCGGCAGCAGCAATATCAGCGACGAACATCTTTTTGAAGCGATCAGTTTCCGTGAAACGGAACTGGGAGAATAAATTCAACAGAAAAATACAAAAAACTCCAATGTCAAGCCGGGACAAGGAGAACGGCGTGAGTCCCTGTAAAAAAGCGTAACCGCACACAGTTTCTGCCTAAACCGCATCCACTTGGCGTTTTATAACGTATCAAAAATCTCTGCGGGTTTGCGGTGCAATGGAGCGTTGTCTGCCAATTCCCGGGTGGTGATCCCGGTCAGCACCAGACAGGTCAGCATCCCGGCACCGTTACCGCCCTGAATATCCGATACCAGCGAATCCCCGATCATGGCGATCCGTTCCGGAACCGGATTCGGACAGGTCGGCACCATTTCCGGCAGCCGCTTCAAAACATACTCATATATCGGCGCATACGGTTTGCCCAGATAAGTCGGGGTGACGTCAAAACCGGCTTCTTTCACCAGACCGCAGATAAACCGGCACATCCCGCCGGCCCCGACACCCATACCGCCGGGGTGCGGCCAGTAACTGTCCGGATTTGAGACCAGCAGCGGCGCATCGGGATTGCGGAGCAGAAAATTGAATAAGCCGTTGACTTCGCTGAACCAGTCATACTTGCCCTCGCCCATGACCACGCCCTCGCACTCACCGATTTCGCGCGGGTCACGGGTGACGGTCAAACCGGCCTTTTCAGCATAACTGGGTTCGCCCAGACAGCCGCACTGGTAAAACTTTTTCCCCGCCAGATTGTGAACACGGATATATTCCTCCAACGCATTTCCGGATGAAATTATCTGCTCCGGGGTGATCTGCAATCCGGTGGCAGAAATGATTTCCGCTTTGCGCTCGCAGGAGTTGCAGGCATCATTGGTCAACAGAAAATACGGAAAACTATCCTCCCGCAATCTCTCCAGCAATTCCATCGCTTCGGGAATCAATGTCCTGCCGGAAACCAACGTCCCGTCCACATCAAAAATCAGCGCATCAAGATCATCCCGATGCGCTGTGTAGAAATCAATAAACCGCCGCATTACCACGTCTGTCCCTTGCCCTCAAAATACGCCGCCACGTTGGGAATGATCGGCTTGATGAGCTTTTTAATGGCAACAGCATACTCTCTGATCTCCCACTGGGCGTGGTCGCTGTCACGCAATTCGAGGAAGTGCAGCAAATTGGACAAATCCACCGTTCCCCAGAACGTCACCATCATATTCTGCGGCAGCACTCCACGCGCCTGCTCCCGGCACACACCGGATGCCAGCAATTTTTCGTAAAGTTCCAGACTGGCCTGATTATGTTTGCCGATCTCCTGCGCCAATGCACTGCCGTCAAAATCCGGATCGCTGAACGATGCCTGACGGTTGTTTTCCGACTGACGGCGCAACTCTGCCGGAGTGTAAAATTCCATATCGATTTCCGTATAACGACGGGAGATCTCATTATAACTCCACGTCCGGTGACGGTGCCACTGACCGCGCACAAACAACGGACAATGAATACTGAACGTAAACACCATGTGTTCCAGCGGGCTGGTGTGGCGATTGGCGATCAGGTATTCCAGCAATTTGACATCGCGCTCCTCCATCTCACTTTTCAATTTCCCGAAAGAAACCCGCGCCGCATTGACGATGGTGCTTTCAGTACCGAGATGGTCGATCAAACCGACCCATCCCTGACCGTCAAGCACTTTGACATGATTTACCGGAGGCACATTCAAATGTTCCATTACCATTTTCTCCTGTTGTTGCAACTGTTTACGGTGTAATATACATCACAAACTGCAACATTGCAAATAACTTAATTCAATCCCATTTCCCGGACGTGCTGACGACGACGTTCCAGTTCGGTGAGCAGAATTTTGCGCAGCCGGACATTTTTCGGAGTAACTTCCACAAGTTCATCGTCCTCAATATATTCCAATGCCTGTTCCAAAGACATTTTTCTTGCCGGAGCAATTTTCATATTGCGGTCGCTCCCGGCGGCACGCATATTGGTCAACTGCTTTGCCCGCTGAACGTTGACGACCAGATCGCCGTCTTTGCAATGTTCACCCACGATCATGCCCTCATAGGCATCCGTTCCCGGCTCGATGAAAAATTCACCGCGCTGCTGCAGACCATCGATCGCAAACGGCAATGCTTTGCCGCCTGCCATACTGACCATCACCCCGTTGACACGCCCCGGGATCGCCCCCCGGTACGGTTCGTAGTGGTCAAAAATATGGTTGACGATCGCTTCGCCCTGACTGGCGGTTAGCGCTTTGCTTCTGAAACCGATCAATCCCCGGGTCGGGATGTAGAAATCCAACACCTGACGGTTGCCGCGCGCCTCCATCTGGATCATTTCGCCCCGCCGCAAACCGACCATTTCGATAATTTTTCCGGCGAAATCATTGGGGACATCCACGGTCAGACGCTCCATCGGCTCATTCTGCACGCCGTCGATCTCTTTGCAGATCACCTGCGGTTTGCCGACCGAAAATTCATATCCCTCCCGCCGCATCGTTTCAATCAGAATCGCCAGATGCAATACACCGCGTCCGGAAACTTTGAACGCATCACCACTTAAAGCCTCCACCCGCAGTGCCACATCACGCTCGGTCTCATTGAAAAGCCGTTCCCGCAACTGACGGCTGCTGACAAATTTGCCCTCCCGTCCGAAAAACGGTGAATCATTGATCCGGAACGTCATGGACAACGTCGGCTCGTCGATCGCAATAACCGGCATCGCTTCGGGATTTTCAGCGTCGCAAATCGTATCTGAAATATCAATATCACCGATACCGACGATCGCACACAAATCACCACATTCCACCACGTCGGTTTCCTGTCTGCCCAAACCTTCAAAGGTAAAAAGCTGTTTCACTGCCGCCGGCATCACCGTACCGTCACGTTTGATGAGCGACAACGGTTTTTTCAAATCCAGCGTTCCACGGTAAACCCTGCCGATACCGATACGCCCGACAAAGGTGGAATAATCCAGCGTTGCCACCTGCAGCTGCACCGGCCCTTTACGCTCCGCCGGAGGCGGAACCATGTCGATCATCGCATCCAGCAGCGGGGTGAATGATTCCGGTTTATCGTCCAAATCCCGGATCGCCCAGCCGTCACGACCGCTGGCAAAAAGCGTCGGGAACTCCAACTGTTCGTCCGATGCATCCAGTTCGCAGAAAAGATCAAAAACTTTATTCTGGATCTCCAGCGGACGGGCATCAGGTTTGTCAAGTTTATTAATGACCACCACCGGACGCAAATCCAGAGCCAACGCTTTTTCCAACACAAACCGGGTCTGCGGCATCGGTCCTTCAGCGGCATCGACCAACAGCAGCACACCGTCAGCAAGTTTCAACACCCTCTCGACCTGACCGCCGAAGTCACTGTGTCCCGGAGTGTCGATCAGGTTGATTTTGGTATTGCGGTAACGGATACTGATATTTTTGGACAAAATCGTGATCCCGCGTTCACGCTCCAGGTCGTTATTGTCCAAAAAACACTCCTCTACCACCTCATTATCGCGGAAAAGTTTGGCCTGACGGGAAATTTTATCCACCAATGTGGTTTTGCCGTGGTCGACGTGGGCTATAATTGCGATATTTCTAATGTCACGCATTTGATTTACCAGCTTTCAAAAAATTATTTTTTACTAAAAAAACCGCCGCTTTGCCGGCGGCGGATGAATGATGATCTTTCGGATAACTATTGTAAATTCCGGAGGAAGTAACGCTTGAAAAACCGTTCCGGATCCAGTGAGCGTTTGGCATGGCGCAACGTCTCCTCGTTCATGTCCTGCTCCCGGTTCATGAATTTCGCTTTGCCGCGCAATGCGACCGCCAGCTGCCAGGTCAAAGTCTGGGAAGCGCCTTTGACCGCATGGTCGGCTTTTTCAAAATGCACATCCACCGTATCCGACGGCAGCATACTGTAAATCGAGAGCCCCGCCGGGTAATCCGGTTCGGCAAACAGCAGAATTCCGGACAAGCCCAACTCGTCAAAATGCTCCCAGGCGTTCTGAAGCGCCACTGCTTCCTCATCCAGAAACTCGCACTGCTCCAGACGGGAATTCAAATCGCTGGCAAGCTTTGCCGCCACGGGGATATCTTCTTTGGTGATTTTACGCACTTCGGCATAGGGCCAGTTGGCTTGGAACTGTTTGACCAGATTGTGTTTTTTACGCAATTTCGGCCCGGTAAAAGAGGCGATTTTTTCAATGGAGAAAAGATAATCGATCGCCCCCTCATCATACTCAAGTTCAAAATACTGGTCACAATCCGGATAATCATCCAGAAACGATTCCGGCACGTCGTAGATTTCGCCGTCAGTCAAACCGGCTTCTGCGAATGCGGCACTGATGTTATACAACATTTCCGGTCCGGTCGATGCACCGATGGGATAATGGATCACCCGGCTGGAGCGCTCATACACCACCAGCCGTTTGGAAATTTCCACAAATTCCAACCCATACGGTTCACGGTACATAAAAATATTAGGGAAGCAGGCTTCACAGCTCTGACTGCCCATTTTTTTCAGTGCGGTATCAAAACGCGCCCGGTCGGACAACTCCACCGGACGCAGAGAGGAAAGATCTATTTTCATATTTTATTTACGACCAACTCTGGATTTTTTTAAGCATTTCCCCGGTGCCGTTCACCACAGCATTCAGCGGATCTTCGGACACAAACACCGGCAAACCGGTCTCTTCGGTCAGCAACCGGTCAAGTCCGGCAAGTTTCGCACCGCCGCCGGCAAGCATGATCCCGCGGTCGATCAGATCCGCCGCCAAATCCGGCGGACAGGTATCCAATGTCGCCCGCACCGCTTCCACGATCATGGTGATCGGTCCATGCAGAGCATCACGGATCTCGGCAGCACTGATCCTGACCGTTTTCGGCACTTTCGCCATCAAATCCAGACCTTTAACGTCCATGCGTTCGTCATCTTTGACCGGATAGGCGCTGCCCAACTGGATTTTGATCTGTTCGGCGCTGAGTTCACCGACCCAGAGACTGTATGCTTTTTTCATGTAATTGATGATAGCCTGATCGAGGGTATCGCCGCCGACTTTAACGCTTTTGGCACTGACGATACCGGCAAGTGAAATCACCGCCACCTCAGTCGTACCGCCGCCGATATCGACGATCATACTGCCGGCAGGATCGACCACCGGCAAACCGACACCGACTGCCGCCGCCATCGGTTCTTCGACCAGATGAACTTCACCGGCTCCGGCGTGTTTGGCACTGTCAATGACCGCACGGTGTTCGACCTCGGTGATTCCGGAAGGAACGGCGATGATCACCCGCGGACGCAGCAGACGTTTGAACCACGGCAGGGTCCGGATCGCCCGCTGAATGAAGTAGCGGAGCATATCTTCAGTGATCTCATAATTGGCAATGACACCTTCACGCATCGGACGGATCGCCTGAATATTACCGGGAGTTTTGCCCAGCATATCTTTAGCCTCTGCACCGACAGCAAGAACTTCTTTGGTATTGACCCGGATCGCCACGACCGAGGGTTCATTAAGCACGACGCCGAGATCTCTGACAAAAACCAGACAGTTGGCGGTACCGAGGTCAATGCCGATGTGTGCGGAAAACATCTCCGCCAAAAACTGTGTATTCATTTATTTCTGCCTTTTTGTATATTTTTCCGGCGTAGAACACCTCTCCGCCAACAATAAAAAACAAAATGTGTGCATTGTCACTTATATAATATAAGTGTGCAGGATGGTGTTTTTCAAGTCTTTATGACATATTTTTGATTTTTTTTCCACATTTATCTGTTTTCAAGCATTGCAAAAAACCTTTGACGATGATATTTTATGAAATCATGTGACAGAAAGGTCTGAAAAACTGCGTTATGAATGTTTCCGTTATTCCGGGGGATTTGTCCTCCTTTGTCCCGGCGGCTGAATTTCCCCGCTGCGAAATACCCCGTTTCCGCAATGGCTTGATCGTCAGAATGCCCAACCACCTCGGCGATGCCGTCATGGCACTGCCGGCGCTGGCCGCACTTAAAACGATCCTGCCGGAACATTGCGGTCTGTTTGTTATCTCTCCGGCATCCACGGCACAGCTTTATCATGCGTTGAATTTTGTGGACGACACCATATCACTGGCTTCACCGCACCGTTTTTACAACCGGGAGGAACTCCGGGAAATCCGCCAACTCCGTGCCGGAGCCGCAGTGCTGTTCAATCACTCGTTCCGGGATGCGGTATCGTTGAAATGTGCCGGGATCCCGTTGCTCTACGGCGAACCGACCCGGATGCGCTCCTGGCTGCTGGCAGGCAAGTTCCCGTTTCCGCCGCGCCAAAAAGGTCAGGTCAGTTCCACTCATCAGGCGATGCGTTATCTGGCGATCGCCGAGGCTCTGGGCGGCACCTGCCCGGAATCTGTAATGCCGGAGTTATGCCCTCCCTGCCCGGTGGATGAATTATCCGCACGGGTAAAAGATATTCTCGGTCATCCGCTGCTGTTGACCATTGCGCCGGGAGCTGCATACGGCGCTGCCAAACGCTGGCCGCACGAATATTATGCGGTCGTGGCAAACTACTGGATCAGACGCGGCGGGATCGTGGCTCTGGTCGGCGCTCCGTCAGAAAGCGGCATCTGCAATATGATCAATGCGGCTCTCCCCAAGAAAAAATGCGTCAATCTTTGCGGCAAAACTTCGCTCTATGACCTGATGCAGATTTTCCGTTTTTCGGCATACGCACTGACCAATGATTCCGGCTTGATGCATCTGGCTTCGGCGCTCCGATGCCCCGGCATGACCGTATTCGGCCCCACGGATTTCAAAGACACTGCTCCGGTAGCAAATAATTGGAAACTGCTCTACCGCGGCGCCCCCTGCTCGCCATGTTTGAAACGGGTCTGTCCCAAAGGCAATGCGATCTGCATGACCCAGGTCACGCCTGCAATGGTGATAAAAGAGTTACGCAGTTCCGTCCGGGAATTAAAACTGCCGCTGGGAAAATATTTCCACCGCTGATCAATCGATCTGGATCACGCTGTTGAGCGTCCCGAAATCATTGGAGGTGAAATTAGGATTGCTGTCGTCCAGAATCCATTCGCCGTTGACGACAAGTTTGTACTCGTAAGTACCGGGAGGAAGCAGTAATTCGGTGCAATAGACCGATTTCTGATCGGAATAAGTCAAAATCGAGCTGTCCGGATCCCAGTCATTGAAAACTCCGGCCAGCGCAACGGTCCGTCCCGGAGCTGCGGCATAGGAAAACACTGCTCTGCGCTCATTTTTTCCGGGAATCTTTTTAATATCAACCATTACGCTCCACCTGTGTTTATTTAGGACTCTTTATATAATATATCACTGAAATTAATTTTTTTCAATCCCGGCGATAGTATTTTTATCAAATTGGAGTTATTTTATGCTCATGCAGTACGATTTTTCCAAAATTGAAATATGGCCCGGTCCGATGGAGGGGGTGGGCAAAGCCGAATTTGTCCGGACAGTCAACGCCATGCGATTGACGGAGCGCTGGATGACACCGTTTCTGCGGCTGTCGGAAACGATGCCGTCTGATGCCGTTTTGCGCCGCTTTGCCGCCGCATACTTCGCTTCGCAAGTCCCGGTCACGATCCAACTGATGGGAACTTCGCCGCAATTACTGGGTCAATGCGCCGCCAGATTATTGGAGCTCACTCCGGCAGCAGGGATCAACCTCAATTTCGGCTGTCCGAGTTCCAGGGTGGTCAAACACGGCGCCGGCGGCGGGGTGTTGAAACAACCGGAAAAAATAGCGGATTTCTGTGCCGAAGTCGCAGCTTATCTGCCGCCGGGAAAATTAAGTGTGAAATTGCGTGCCGGCTGGACAAGCGCCCATGACATGGAAATTTTTCTGCCGGCACTTGCCGCATCACAGGCCGTGAGCAAAATTTTTTTTCATTACCGTACCGTACAGGAATTTTACTCGCCGGATGCGCTGCCATTCAGAGAGCAGCGCACTGCACTGGCGGTGCAGTGCGCCGGCAATATTCCGGTGATCGCCAACGGCGACATCACCTCAACCGCCGATGCGGCGCAACTGCTCCGTGCCGCCCGCTGCGCCGGAATAATGATCGCCCGTCCGTGGATGCGTGACCCATATCTATTGACCAGATTCACCGTTCCTGACGCCCCGGATGCCGAAACCGGACGGGAGCAGTTTTTTTCCGAACTGCGGCGCCACGGAGTTCAAGCCGGGGCATTGATCGAAATGGCAAAAATGCTCTGGGGCATCAAGCACGAAAAATTCATTTCGCTGCTGCAGGAGCTCCACTCACCAGCGGAATGATTCCAGCACCGTACTGACTTCGCCGGTCGCACTGTCGATCATCCGCAAATATCCATCGCTGTCTTTGTTTTCAAAACAGAATCTGCCGCCGTAAACCGCCGTAAGCGATCCCAACTGCCGCACCTCCTCCAACGGCCAGTGAAAATGTCCGCCGCACCAGTAGATCTGCCGGTCAGACTCCTCCACCAGCTGCCGCAATCTTTCAGGGATTTCCAGAAATATCCCCGGTGCGATTTCCCGGGAACAACTCCCGGGATACGGCACATGAGAAGCTATCAAAATTTTCGGTGTCCGGCAGGAACCAAGCGCCGTTTCCATAAACTCCAGCTGTTCCGGAGTGAAACGGTGGTCATTATCCTCTTTGGGAGCAACTGTGATGATGCTTATTTCCGGCGAAACCTCACGCCATGAATCCGGTTCCTGCTGCATTTTTTCCGCAAAAAATCCGAATTCACGCTCCACGGCACACTCCACAAACGGGATGGTAAACTGACTGCGCCACTTGAGATAATAATCAAACCCGTCGGCTTCACCGGCGAACTCCTTCCGCAAATACTCTTTGCGGGAGACGGCATCACCGAGATTCACGACCAAATCCGCCTGACAGCTGTTGATAAATGCCGCCAGTTTTTCCATCCGGCGCAGTTCAAATGCTTCGGAATTGCGGTTATCACACAAATGCAGGTCACTGATGAGCAATATTTTCATACACACTCCGGATCGCCGAACAACCGTTTATTGCTGGTAACATATTCCAGCGGCATGAAATCATAGCGGGCAATTTCGATCATTTTCGCTTTGCCGGAACGATCGACCTCAAATGTGGACATGGAGCAGTTCCAGTTATGATGATCCTTGCCGGTGTAGCCGGAGCGCTCATAGAAGTTCCACTTCAGCGACTGCAGCGAAGCGCCGTGACCGAAAAGCAGTACATCATCTGCCGGAGGATCGGCAATCAGCTCCTCAACATATTTATCCACCCGTGCCCGCACGGTATCCAGCACCTCGGCACCGCCCGGAGTCATCCACGGATACGCCAAAACCGCATCGGCGGCAATATTGGGGAATGCCGCCCGCAACTCCTCAAGTTTCATCCCCGGACACGGCGGCTCTTCATAGAAGCGCATCTCCTGGATCCGCGGTTCCAGATATATATCCAACCCGCAAATCCCCGCTGCGATCGACGCAGTTTCGACCGTCCGGACGTAGGGCGAACTGATAACTTTACCGCAAAAACCGATTTTTTTCAAATGCTCTCCCAAAAACGCCGCCTGTTTCCTGCCCAGCGGACTGAGAACATAATCATGCGGCGGAAACTCGTGGTTCGCGCCTTTGGGCATCCCCTCCAACGCCGGCTGCCCATGCCGTGCAAATCTGATTATCATTTTTTTATTCTCCAATTATTGCTTTCTGTCAACCCCAAATTTTCCAGCCACTTCGTCCGCACTGCCGCTTCGGGCAGAGTTTCCGGGAAGTGGGCATCAGACCCGACACTGAAAATAATGCCGTTATCCCGGATGCGGCTCCAGAAGTCGATATAAACTTTATCTTCAAGCAGACAACGGTTTATTTCCAGAGCTTTGCCGCTTTCTTTTGCCAGATGCAGTATCTCCTCCAGATATGTTTCCGGAATCAATGACCAACTCCACTTTTCAATGATCCCGGCTTTTTCCCAGCGCACGCCCTCACCGTAGGGATGACCGATGATGTCGATATTGTCATTATACTTCAGCGCATTAGTGATACATTGATACTCCAATTGCAAATAATCGTCGAAATCCGGAACTGTTTTGGGACTGGCGTGAACCGAGCCGATCACATAGTCCAAACGCAGTTTTTCCCGGCCGCTGCAACCGCAGTGATCGCTGCCGTCTGCCGATAAATCAGACTCCACTCCCAGAAACACATTTTCACGCTCAAATCCGGGAGCATAAAACTCTGCCGCCATCTCCTCCAGACAATGAAACGGATGCCGGGGCGAAGCATTGCAATGTTCCAGGATGCCGACATATTTATTGCCAACATTCCGGGCGGCATCGATTTGCTCACGCACCGTCGGACCTGCCACATCACCGGGATTTTTCGGCCGGTAAAAAGAAGCATGAATATGATAATCACTTTGAATAAGCATTATGACCTCTTGTTTTTTATTGCGATGAAATAATTTATCATTTCACCACAAAAAATTCAACCTCAAGCGGTGACATTTTCAGCGGAAGCTGCCGGATCTCATTCAATTTACCCACCAGCGTTTTTTTACCGTCCACACCGACCCGGTAAATTTCGGCATCCGGTTTGACGCCCCACTCCCGACCATCAGGCAGCAGCAGCGTATTTTCTGCCGGTTTCGCTCCGATATAGCCCACGGCGATACCGATTGAACCATCCCGGTAGGAACGGAACGCAGTATTGCGCCAAGCGGCGACTCTGGCATTTTTGTGAACTTCAGTGGTAAATTTCCACTCGCCAACAGGAGCGGTGAATTTCATCGGACGCATCATTTCGCCGGTACGCATATAATCGCAGCTCTGGTCGGCACGAATGATGAAATCTTTCAAAAACTGCCGCTTGGCGCTGTCTTTCGGCGGCGCAGAATAAAAACGCCCGTAAATGATCCCTTCCATCCAATCCAGCACGATGGTACGCATTTCATCATCATGGTAATTACCGCGGATCACCCTGCCGTGGCTGAGCAGATAATCGCCGTACAACACCCGTTCCAGCGGGATCATGCCGTTAAAAGCATGGACGGCGTTGAGTTTATAATCCATGATATCCACAAATCCCTCGGTGCAGGCTTCGCCGCCGATAAAAAGATCACCGCCGCGGACATTTTTGAACACATCTTCGCCCAGTTTCCGGGAAGCGGCATAGTCGATATTGCCGCCGCCGCAGGAGTGACCATGACGGGTATCGAAACACTCGTTATCGATTTTGACTTTGCCGAATGTATCCATGTAAGCTCCGGAAAATCCCAGCTGCAGGCAATGGTTGCACATTTCCAGATAGCGCTCCCGCCAAATCTTTTCCCCGCGGCAGGCGAGATAACGCTCATTGACATACAGCCACGGTTTGCCGTCCGGCTGCCGCCGGATCGACGGCAGCAGCGCATCATTGCGGGGATCATGCTGGTTGTAGATCTCGCTCTGCAGATAAACATTGGTGCGCAGACCTTTTTTATTCATCCGTGCCAGAGCCTCCACCATACCGGGGAAAGGTTCGGCGCAGTAACCGTAATATTCCGACACCGGATAATTTTTGCGGGTCGGCGGTTCTTTGAATGCGGAATAATGGTACAGCGTACCGGGCAGTTTCCGTCCCGGCAGAAATTCCGCCCACGCATTGGCAATGTGTTCCATTTTGGCAGCAGTATCTCCATAGCTCTGCCGCAGATAATAGCGCAGAAACACCGGAGCTTTTTTCAAATATTCCGGCACATCATTATTGAACAGCAAGCCTCGTGAAGCCCATTTCTGCTGTTTCCACCATTTGCGGTAGAGCAGTGCCGCATCATACCAGTCGCCTTTGAAAACTCCCAGCTGGCATTTAAACGTATTCTGCACCTGATTGCCGCCTTTGCCCCGGTCCACGGGAAAACGGCGCAGAAAATGCAGCACCACCTGATACTCCGGCAAATACATCTGCCGGAACTGTTTTTCATTACCATCAGAATCCAGCGCCGTAAAAATCACACCGTCGCCGGAAACTTCACCGTAAAGCGCCGTCATCTGGAATCTTGCCGACGAACCGGGATATTCCTCGTGATCGGGGACCCGCATTTCCGACACCCGGCGCAATCTGCCGCGCCGCCACGGCAGCACCAACTGACTCTCTTCCGCACGACCGGGCAGAGTCAGAGCCAGTTTCGGATAATCAAGAGTTTTAAGTTTATTGACCGGAGAAAGATTTTTGACCGTGATATTGAATTGAGCAAATCCGGCAGCGTTTTTTCTTACCGTGGCACTGACCCGGAGCTCCGGCAGCGTCCAAATCAAAATCATGGCATTTTTCTGGATCCGGTAACTGAATTTGCCGTCATAAGGATTGACCCATGATGTTTTTTTCTCACCCGGCTTGACCACTTCCAGCTCCCAGAAAGGATACATGCAAACGGCATTGTCGATCAGATTTCTGCCGTTGTTAATGCTCAAATGCACCGGAGCTCCGTTTTTTTTATCCACCGCAAACGCAAAATCTCCGGCACGGAATCCGGCAATTTTATCATTGACCAGTTTCCCCTGCCCTGCCGGGATCTCATAGCGCAATCCGGATGCTTTTCTGGCGAACCACGCCCGCAATTTTTTCCGCCGTGCCGGTTTAACTCCGGCATCATAGCGTTCATAGGCGCGGTATTGGGAGGCCTTTTCCTGCGCCGGAGTCAGTTTTTTCCGTTTCACCGGAACTTTTTCCGCCGCCAGCGCCGCACAAGTCAGACATACCGCCAGCAGCCAGAGGATCATAGATTTCAGTTTCATTTTTCACTCCTTTACTGTTGATTTGAAATCTGTTTATCTATATTATAAGTGATAACTTTGCCGCACAACCACTTTTCCCACGGTTCATTTTTGTCCAACTGATCCAGCAGTTCGGCAACACCGTTTTCAACATCAAAATCTGCCGTCCGGAACGCACACTGAACAAATGCCGATGCCGCCGAATTTCCCATGCCGAAAAGCTGAACTTTGCCGATCAGCCGCCGTTCCCGCAACACTTTTTCGGCACCGAAAACATGAAAATCCGTTGGAAATGCGACCGCATCGGCCGCCGGAGCTTTTTCCAATATCTCATTCATTTTTTCAACGCCGAGAGCGAAATAACGCTCCCGGCTGTTGCCATCGACCAACCCGATCGGCGGCCCGGCAAACAAATGCCGGCGGTACGCACTCCGTTCCGCTTCCGGCACCCGGGGCAATATATTGTTTTCAAAATTCCGTTCCGTAGTGTCAATATAATAATGTTTTGCCCCGGCGGCAGCGGCAATGCGCCCGAATTCCAGATACATTCCCGGCTGATCCGTCATCAGCCGGCGCGACACAAATGAGCAGTTGTAACCAACATAACTGCGCTGCATACGCTCCAGAAAGGCGAAAATCTCCTCATAATACGCCGGAGTACCGATAAAAATATAGTAACGGCAGCCGCGTTCATCCAAATCCCGGATTTTGCGGAGCTGGGAAGCCAGATCGCCGTCCATGACCGCCGTATAACTGGCAAAATGGCGCCGGTCAAGCTCCCCGCCGAGGTGCATATAAAAACGGTAACTCAAATCGCTCTGCGCCACCCGGGACTGCGAAAATATGATGGCGGCGATATTGGTCTCGCGCCCGGTCATAATATTATAGCCGATATTGGGGCGGTAATCCCACTCGGCGGCGATGCGTTTGACCATGGCGATCTTTGCCGCAGAGCAATAGGTTTCCTTATCCCGCAGGATCCGGGAAACCGTCGTCACTGCCAGCTCGCAATGCATGGCAATATCTTTCAGAGTAACTTTCTTTTTCACCGCCAAACTCCATTTTTCAAGACGTACAATATTGTACGTCCGGCCTCAACAGCTACATTAGCATTATTCATGGAATTTGTCAAGTGCGGAATAAAATTTTTCCGGTTTATGACTGAACTTCGTCAAACCGGCGCATGAATTCATCCATATCCATCGTTGCCGCCTGACGGCGGAAAGCGCTGGGAGTCATGCCGGCAGCACGGTGAAACATTTTGGTAAAATAGTTGCTGTCACACATGCCGCATTTGGAAGCCACACTGCTGATCGAACCGGAAAGCGTCAGCAGCATCGCCCCTTTTTTCAGCCGCAGCCGGTTCAGATAAGCGATCGGCGAAACACCGATCGCCAGAGCGAAATTATGCCGGAAGCAACTGATACTCATTCCGGCACTTTTGGCGAGAGATTCCAGGGTATAATGGTTTTCGCAATTGTTTTCCATCATTCTGACCACTGCGGCGATCCGGTCATTGCGCGGATCGACACTGCTTTCCCGGTGGTCACAATACCGGAACAAATGAATAAACAGCCGCACCATGTCGGCATGGCACACCTCGGCAAAGCCGGGTTGTTTCTGAAACAACTCCCGGTGGATGTCCTCAACGATTTTCACTGCGGCAGCAAGCCCATCTTCTTCCAGAGAAAATATCTGCGGCTTGCTGTTTCCAACCGCCAAAAACCTGTTTTCCCAACTTCGCTCATCCGGGGGGAACAATGCGGGGGAAAATTCCGCATCAAAGAGAATATTGTAGTGCTGAAAATCATTGATCCTCCGGTAACGGTGGATCGTTCCCGGCGCCAGCATATAACACATCCCGCCCCGGATCATATCAAAGCCATCGCAATTCCAGTACTCCTGCAACGCACTGCCGCTGCGACAGATCACCAATTCGTAAAATCCCTCGTGCCGGTGCCACAGATCCGGATTCCGGTGATAAATCGGTATCTGTACTTTCAAACGCAGTTTGGAACCGGCAAACATGGAATCTGCGGTAATGGTTTTGATTTCCGGAGCAGTCCGTTCTGAAGCTGATGCCAAAAAAGTCATTTTGTCAGGATTTTTTCATGTATTAATGATATTTTATTATGATTCTGTATATAATATATGTATGTACAGGCAAGATTGCAACCGGATTTCCGGTGAAATACCGGCAGATATTTCTGAAAATAGCGGGATGCGGAGATATTTTTCATCTTTTTTACCGGATTTTGCTTGCTTTTCGCAAAAAGCGTGGTACATTATTCAAATGTCATAAAGGTTTTTCTTTTTACAAAAATAACTATAAGGAATCAAAAACATGGCGCACACCAAGTCTGCCGTCAAACGTCTGGGTACCAGCAAAAAAGCGAACCTCCGCAACCGCGCCCGGATCAGCGAACTGAAAACCAT
The DNA here is from genome assembly GCA_015061865.1 of Lentisphaerota bacterium. Lineage (GTDB taxonomy): Bacteria > Verrucomicrobiota > Lentisphaeria > Victivallales > Victivallaceae > UBA1784. Next base: position 68,909 of record SUVU01000001.1, on the reverse strand, counting down.
TGAGAAAAAACTGCGTGCCGCAGTTGAAGCCGGTGATGCCGCAGCTGCGGAACTGGCGAAAAAATTCTGCAGCCGTTTGGACAAAGCGGTCAAAGCCGGCACCATCCATGCCAACCGCGCCGCCAACAAAAAATCCCAGGCGGACAAATTGATCGCAGCGGCGAAATAATTTCAGTCGCTCAGTTCAGCAAATTCCCGCAAGCCGTATCAGACTGCTTGCGGGTTTTGCTTTTTAAACTTCAAAGATAAACAAAATAAATCAATCCGCTAAAAACTGCAAAAATCCCCCTCGCAACATTTGACAAATCCATTACTGCGGTATTATATTGTCTCAAAGAGTCAATTTACCTGAAAAAACACAGAGAAAGGGATTTTTATGAAAGTTTTGGTTTTAGGCGGCACCGGCTGGGTCGGCCATCATATCGTATTGGATTTTGCGAAAAACGGTTATGATGTCACGGTGGCTTCCCGCGGCACGAAATCCGAATCTCATTATGCCGAACCGGTTCCGGCTTCGACACGCCGGGTGACAGTTGACAAAAGCGATGCGGCACAGATGCAGCAGCTGCTGCAGGAGCGTTTTGAAATCATCATTGACAGTGTGCCGACGGAGGAATCCATTGACAATGTGTTCAAATATGCCACCGGTCTGCGCCATTATCTGCATTGCTCCAGTACCGGCGGCTATGCGCCGCTGCCGTTCATTCCCTGCAATGAAACGGCGCCTTACCAGGGCTTTGCCGGCAGCGGCTGGAAAAATAAAGCCGTTTGCGATGCCAAAGTCATGGAGCTTTTCAACGTTTACGGTTTCCCCGGCACCGTCATCCGCCCCTGCTACATTACCGGCGGCGGCGACTACCTGCCGCTGGACAACCGCGGCGGCAGGCGCAAAGATTTCCTGCCCGACATCATCGCCGGCAACACGCTCGAAGTTCCGGACAACGGTCTTGCCCTGCTGCAGCCGATCCACGTCAAAGATCTCGCCCGCAGTTTCCGTCTGGCAGTGGAAAACCGCCGCAGTATCGGTGAACGATACAATATCTGCCTCGACCACGCCCTGCCCCTCAAAGATTATCTGGCGCTGAATGGCGAAGCTATCGGCAAAAAAGTCAATTTGGAATTTGTGCCGCTGGCTGAATTGCTCATCCGTCACCCCGACAATCCGATCGGCTTGAATTTCGTGGCAACTCACATGTGTTTTACCATTGACAAAGCCAAAACCGAAATCGGCTATGTGCCGACTTACACCCCGGAAGAAGCGATCTGCGAAACCGCCCGCCTCTGTGCGGCAAAACTGGAGAAATAAATTATGAAAGCCATGATCCTTGACGATAAATTGAATTTTCTCTGGACCGATGTCCCCGATCCGGTGCGCAAAGAAAATGAGGTGCTTATCGAAGTCCACGCCGCCGCAGTCAACCGGGCTGACCTGATGCAGAAAGACGGCTGTTACGCCTCCCCCCCGGATTGGCCGCAGTGGTGCGGGCTGGAAGTTTCCGGTATCGTTCTGGAAGCCCCTGCCGATGCCAAAGTTTCCGTCGGCGAAAAAGTCTGTGCGCTGGTCGGCGGCGGCGGTTATTCCGAAAAAATCGCCGTTCCTGCCGGGATGGTCGTCCCGATCCCGGAAGGCCTTTCGCTGATCGAAGCCGCATCCATTCCGGAAGTCTGGTGTACCGTCTATTTGAATTTGATGCTGGAAGCCGGCGGCATGAAACCCGGCGATGTATTCTATATGCAAGCCGGCGCCAGCGGCGTCGGTCTGGCGGCGATCCAGTTTGCCAAATCCATGGGTGCTGAAGTCATTACCACTATCGATTCGCCCGAAAAAGCCGCATTTGTCAAAAAACTCGGCGCCGATCACGTCCTGGATTACCGTACCGAAGATGTCCGTCCGGTCATTGAAGCCCATCCGCCGACCGTTGCATTGGACTGCATCGGCGGCAAATTGATGGGCGAATGTTTCAAACAAATGGTTTTCGGCGGCAGATGGATCATGATCGCCACAATGGCAGGAGCTGAAACCACCATCAATCTGGAGACCGTCTGGCGCAAACGCATCCGGCTGATCGGCAGTACGCTGCGCAGCCGGACGTCTGAAGAAAAATGCCGGATCATGCAGGCGCTGCACGATGATATTTTCCCGCTTTTCAGCAGCGGGAAACTCATTACCAATATCCACGCCGTATTCCCGATCCGGGAAGTCGAAGCCGCCCACGGCGTATTGCGCCGGGCTGAAAATATCGGCAAAGTGGTATTGACATTCAAATAATGCTCAATAAATTTTTGACCCTCTGCGGCATCGCCGCGCTATTGCTGTTTTCACCGGTATTTGCCGGTGAAAACAGCTTATTTGCTCCTGACCATCTGCCTTTCGGGATTCCGCAGGAACCGGATCTGCTGGTCACCCGGCGCGGTTTTGCGCTCGGATACAGCAATAAATACCGGCAGGCATTGTGGGTAAGCTATATACTTACTTCCGAAAATACGCTGGGCAAACGGATACGGCGCAGTAATAAATTTGCCATCGACCCGGCAGTCAGATTTATGCCGGTCAGACCGGCGGACTACAACCGTTCCGGCTACGACCGCGGTCATTTGGCACCGGCGGCGGATATGACCTACTCCACACCGACGATGGCAAACTCATTTCTCATGAGCAATATTTCCCCGCAGATTCCGGGATGCAACCGGGGCATTTGGAAACGGCTGGAAACTCAAGTGCGCAAGTGGGCGCTCCAGGAAGAAAAAGTTTATATTGTGACCGGACCGATTTTTGACTTGGAATATCGTGCTTACCGGTCATTCCGGCTGCCGGTACCGAAAGCGTTTTATAAAGTCGTGCTTGATATGACCCCGCCGTATAAAATGGCGGCATTTATCGTCCCCAATTCAACCAGCAAAAAACGCATTTCCTCTTTCGCTGTTTCCGTAGATGAGGTGGAAAAAGCGACCGGATTGGACTTTTTCAGCGCCTTGCCGGACGATGTTGAAATCATGCTGGAAATGCAAACCGCACTGGATCAATGGGTGCAAAAACCGTAATAATAATTTTGATTGCGCCCCTTGTATTTCTTATTGCAGCGTACTATACTTTATCCGTAACCTGAAATCATATCAACACACGGAGAAGTATATGAAACGATTTACACTGATCGAATTGCTGGTTGTTATTGCAATAATTGCCATTTTAGCAGGATTGCTGCTGCCGACATTGCAAAAGGCGCGGGAACGCGGACGCTCCTCCAGCTGCACCTCAAATTTGCGCCAGTATGGTACCGCATTGCAGCAGTATGCTGATGCCAATGACGGAGTATTGATCCCGCAGCGTGACTGCAACAACACTTATGTACACGGCTGGTCGGCATCACTGCGTAAAACCGCCGTCCCCGCCGTTTCCGAAGAAAACTGGAAAGCCGGCAACAGTATCAACGGCTGTCCGTCCCGTGATCCCGTCCGTATCGGCTCCAGCAGTGCTTCATCCGGCTATGCGCCCAAAGCATTCAGCTACGCACTTGCATTTCAAGTCACCGGAACCGGAAATGTCGGCGATAAAAAATGGCGCAAAATTACCGATTACCGCCACCACTCCCGCTGGATAGCATGGATAGATTCGGAGACTAACATGGTATCATCATCAAATTATTACAAATGCCGCTATAACGGCGAAGATACCATTGACTATATTTCCCTGCGGCATAATAACCGCGCCAATGCGGTACATCTGGACGGTCACGTCAGTGCCAACAATCACGATGATGATTACGATATGCGCAACAAAGGCAAAAATAACTCCAAAAACCGTTTAGCTCGGATGCTCGTCCCCGGCTGGCATCTCAAAGATGAACCGGGATACAGATAACAGTTTTAAGCTGGTGTACTGCAAAAAAAATAAAAATTTAAGAAAGGTTGGAAATATGTTCATCCGGATCAAACAAATATTTACCTTGCTGGTTATTTTCGCGGCTTTTATACTCTGTGCCGCAGAATACAATGCAATCGTACTGGGGGACATTCACTTCGATGCACTCTCTTATCACTGTACTCCGGACGGGAAACCCCAAGTCCGCATCAATCAGGGATATATTGATATGTGGAAAAAGCAGGCTCCCGCCATGCTTTCTTATGCAGACAAATTAATAACTCCGGAGACGGCATTTGTCATTCAGGCAGGCGACTTTACCCAGGGGGATGCGATTTCTCCGGAACAGCAGGCGAAAATGCTTGCCGATGCTTTCATCAAAGTAAAAAGTTTTTTCCCGAAACACCGGCTGCTTCCGGTCAAAGGTAATCATGATGTCAGATATTATCTGCCGCATGTCAACGATGGCAAAACCATCTACCAACGCTGCGACAGCGGAGTTCCGGCTGCGAAAGCATTCCTGCCGCTGGTTGCCAAAGAGCTGGGACGGGAATGCGTCTCCGGGAACTATTACGTCACTTACGACAACGATCTTTATATATTTTATGACAGCATGATCAAAAACAGTACCTCATTGAAATTTCTCCGTGATACCTTGAAAAAAAAACCGAATGTCCGTCATGTATTTTTTATCACCCATCTCCCGGTATTGCCCTGTTCCACCGGCACGCCGGGATGGCGGGTCCCCGGAGCTGATAAAATCGCAAAAATGCTCTTTGAACGCAATGCCATTATTATCACCGCCCACACCCACAATCCCTCTCTTATCAAAGTCAGCAATGGAAAAAATACACTTACGCAACTGGTGGTAAGCAGTATCGCTTATCAGTGGAACAGAGGCAAATCAACCAGCTTGAGAGCTGCGGATTTCGCCGGCTTCCTAAAACTGATTTCTCCTCAAAAATTACAGGAAAAGAAAAATGCGACAGCCATAAAAGATTTGCAGGCATTGAAAATCAATCTTTTTGAAATGTACAGCAACGCAACCGGCATCACCGTGTTGAAAGTGAACAATAATAAGATCAGCGTTGAAATCCACACCGACACGTCCGGAAAACCGGCTCTGGTCAAACAACTCAAGTAAAAAAATCCGATAAACAAGGGGCTGTCGAAAAATCGACAGCCCCTTGGCTTTTACCGGCAAAGTCACCGGGGAGTGATAACAAAATCACGGATTTTGCCGGTGAAAAATTCCCCGCGTTCAGATGCGCCGAGGGTCGTTGCCCGCGGATAACGGTTGTAACCGGAAAACGACACCGGTTCGCCATCCACGCCGTTGACATTGATGACCATTTTTTTCTGGTCAAATTTGACCACGATCCGGTTCCACGTCCATGGCCGCAACCGGATACCGGTCGCCATTTTAAGGGCGCTTTCAATTCCGATCAGGTTATTGCAGTAAAACAGTGCTACCGGAACCCGGTTTCGCAACTGCAAAGTAAATCCTTCACGGCTGTCAGTCAGCAATGTCTGAATTTTGCCGCCGTCTTTGGTAACATACACATCCATGGAGATTTCATATCCGGCAAAAGGCGGAATGATTCCCATCGGCAGAGAAACATACTGCCCGCCTTTGAAAACCAGTACATTTTTACCGTCAATGACTTCACGCTCCGGCACGCTGTCAGCCAATTCACCCACTTTGATCTTCTTGAAAAACTTCTTCATACCGTTGCCATAAAGCGTCTCGCCCTGTCCGAAGCCGGTGGTCTGCGGCACATAACCACTCAAAATACCATCCATACTGGTTCCGTAAGTGCTGGTCAGCACCGAGCCGCGCAATGCGGAAAAGTCATACGCCAGCGGCCGGAGTGAATCCACATCCACCTCAGCGGAAGCATGCTGTTTTTTGGCCATGGAATAGACGTTGATTTTGCCCATTTTGCCGGACAATTTAAGCGGAGTCGTTTTTTTGGAGCGATGAATCCGGAACTTCTCATCCACCGTCTGCACCATAAACGCGGCATCAAATGAATCCGGGCGCAGCGGCACGGTGAAAGTGTATTCTTTGCCGCCCAGCGGTTCGGGCATTGCCATCTGCTGATTGTTGCGGGCGATTACCAGATTGGACGAATGATCACCGCCGACACCGATCGAACCGAGTTTCTGCACATCAGCCAGACGGATGACCGTTTTCTGTTTGGTGAGTCCCGGCAGATCGACTTCCATCACGGCATTTGCCAATTCGCGGCGCGGAATGGAAATATAGCGATGCACCGGACGGTGATGCAGATTAAACTCATTCATCACCCAATTATCAGCCGTACCGCTGAAAGCCGCTCTTCCAGAAGTGGCTTTCAAGCCGGGAGCATTAAGAAAGCGTACTGAACCGGTGATCATCAAATTGGATTTGGGGGATGCCTGCAAAGTGATCCGGAATGCCGCCGTATCAGCTGTTTCCCGGAACTGGGCCCCTTTAGCATCGTGGCTGTAAACGACCAGATTGTCACCGGTCATGATTTCAATACTGCGCAGCGCAGTCGGGGATGAAACATTGACCTGAGCCTGAATCAAACCGTGTTTGTCCGGTTTGGAATAGGTGATTTCAGCGGTGGTGTTTTCCGGCATATCCCGCAGACAATGTTTGGCATAAAGATAATCCCAGTGCCACCATGCCCGTATTTCAATCGGATAAAAACTGCGATCAAACGTTTTGCCGTCCACGGTCATAACCGGATTGAGGAAACGGTATTTTGCCAGCGTTTCGCTCGGCACGGGGAATAATTGAGTGGAAATCTCGCCCTTTTGCATAACTTTTTCGGGGGATTGCCATACCGTTTTTCCGTCATTGTCACGCAGAGCGACGGCAACTTTAACAGTATCTTTATCATTGCTATCCGGCACGTTGACGATTTCCAGTTCCACCAACTGTCCGGCGGCAACGACCCGCGGATAACTTAAAATTAAATTGGGGATCGAAAGGTCATCATCAGCCAGCGGCGAAAATTTGCCGCCGTTGGCGAGCTGTTCAAATGCACGGCAGATACGGAGCGTGGAAAATCCCGTCACCGTCATCGGACGGAAACAGGTGTTTTCGTTTTCCTCGTCCCACTCCACGCAGTTGACAAAATCCGCTTTCGCCAGCAGCGCCGCACCGACGGTACCGCGCAGGGTATCCGTGCAGAAAGCATCCATGCCAAACGGCTGGATGTGGCAGTTCATGTGACCGACTTTAGTTCCCCAGCCCAGATATTTGTTCCGGAATTCCGGCTCATTCATCACGCTGTGAATGATCGGGATCGCCACTTCACGGTCGAAATCCCAATGGTAACGGCGGTTATCAAACGGCGGGGCATTGTAATAAAATCCGTCCAGATGGCGGAGATAAAAGCGCAGACGCTCCTGCATTTTGCGGATATCGGCAACAGACCAGCATTTATTTTTGCCGGTGGGTTTGATACCGCCGTCCAGCGTCAGCCACGGCATAACGATGAATTGATCGCCGAAAGCATCGGTCAACTCCTTTTTGGCCTTCACCCAGTTCGGGATCAATTTCTCGTTGGAGCCGGGATAACTGGTGATGACGATTTTGCCATTCAAACGGAAAGTGCGGGGATTTTTCACTGCGATCGACATGATCTGGGTACGTCTTTCTTTGTCGTAATACAACGGACGCAACTCGGTCAGTACTTTAATATCACCGGTACCCGGAGTACCGACATGGTTGAAAAGATCCACCCGCCCGAAAGTTTCGGGGAAGAAAGCAAAGCCGTCGAAATTGAATTTTTTCAACAGGTGCGATTCAACTTTATAGGATTTGTGGTTGATGAAGTTTTTAGCAGAAAAAACACCGGTATTACTGACAGTAAAAGTTCCTGCTTTGGCAAAAGTGGTATCCTGCATCAGAGGACGGTCGCACCAGCGGCGCAAGTAATCACTGCGCTCCAAACCGTATTTCAGCTGGGCACGGGAGAAGAAACTGGTCCGATCCGCCCGGCGCTGATAAGAAGCACTGCTTTTGGCAAGTTCTTTAAGATACGCTCTGGCTTCAGGATCGGGCATGATATTTGCCGCCAATGCAAAAGTTGAAAAAACGGCAAATACAGTTGCAAAGGAACGGATATTCATCATTCCATGACCTCAATCTGCAGGTTGCGAACCGATGCGCCTTTGGGCATTACCGCCAGCGGAGCAACAAACGCCACCCCCGGATAAAGTTTATTGGAGTTGGAACCATCCAGAGTCAAACCGGGAACGATGATGAATTGATAAGTTTTCCAATCCGCAGAAATTTTCTGATTGCGGCTGAAAATAGCTCTCCGGCTGTCCCGGTGCTGACGGATGACCGTACCGGCGGGCAATTCGATCTTGGATGGAGCTGTCAGCTGGATTTCATTGGCGGTAAAACCTTTGATCCTGCCGGGGAACAGGTCTATATTGGGAATATCTTTCATCTCGCCGGACGGATCGGCATCAAAGACGATGCAGGTCGGGACTTTTGGATTCCATTTGGAAGTATCTTTGACTTTGATAACGGTATCGCCTTTTTTCAGCGGTGCAGTCAACTCGGTTTCAGAGCCTTTGACCGCCAGCACACTGACAATGGAAATCGGACGTTTATCTTTGTCAAAAGCGGTAACACCGACCCGGACTTGTCCTGCGCCTTTGACTTCGCAGCTGATCCGGTAACGTTTGGATGAATCGACCGGCACATGAGTTTTGCCCACGACCCAGCAGTTGTATTTTGCTTTCAGCGAGCCGTCACTTTCAGCGGCGACCACCCGTTTGTTGACAACGCTGGTAATACCGTTGAGTTTCCACAGCGGTTCTGCGGCGAATGCCGCCGCTGCCGTGCAGGCAATAATGATGGTTGATGCAAGTTTCATTTGTAGGTCTCCTTTTCTATAATTATGTTGAGTGTCGGATCTCCGACTTTTTAATTTATTATTGTCCCATTTGTTATGATAAAATCTAACCGTCGGTGGCGCATCGCGGGCACTTTCGCGCCTTGCTTCTGCGCCGGTACGGTCGAGTACGGCAGTACACTCCCGCACCGTACTCGGCGCAAAACACGACATTGCCGCACGCTGCATCCACCGAGTGCAATCAAATCGTTTTATATTTTTGACAAATCATAATGTAAATGATATATTCTATGTGTCGCCATAAAATGTGTTCATTCGGTCTTGTATGTATGTTTCACAAAATTTGGGACATTAACAATAAATAACGATTTATTCAGTAAAGTTTATTTACTCACCTGAAAAGGAGTGTTCCTTTCAAAGAAGTTTCGCTTTTCTTGAAAAGGGATGAGGGTTCGGGAGAAGGGGAAAACCTCTTTTCCCGTGAAAAGAAGTTTTCCCTTTCTCCTGAATCTCTCCGCCTTATCAGGAATAAACAGGTTAAGGTCATGGATTATATTGATTTGCACACGCACAGCACGGCATCTGACGGGACATTTGCTCCGGCGGAAGTATTTGCTTTGGCGGCGGAACTGCGATTGAGTGCCGTGGCGTTGACCGACCATGATACGGTTGCCGGGCTGGAGGAATTTCTTGCTGCCGCCAAAGATCATCCGGAGTGTGAAGCGGTGCCGGGGGTGGAATTGGCATGTATGTTATACATGCGTGAGATCCATATACTCGGTCTTTTTATCAACTGCCGCAGTGCGGTATTGACGGAGTTTCTGGAAAAGTGCCGGATCGAGCGTGCCAAGCGCAACCGGGATATATTTCTGAAGCTTCATTTTCTCGGTTATGATCTGGACTTGTCGATGCCGGAATTCGGCGGCAAGGAGCTGGATGCCATCGGCAGGCCGCATTTTGCCCGGGCGTTGCGGGCGCACTATGACGGATTCACGACATCGCAGATGGTATTTGACAAATTGCTCGGTCACAACCGTCCGGCGTGGGTGCCGCGGAAATTGCCGTCACCTGCGGAAGCGATCGCGGCGATCCATGCTGCCGGGGGGGTGGCGGTCTGGGCGCATCCGGTGTCCAGAGATACCACCGAACGGGCGTATCTGACCCGTGCCTGCCGCAAATTGGCGGCGCAGGGGCTGGACGGGATCGAGGCGTATTATTCGTTATTTTCAGCCAATGAAACAGCGCTGGTCACTGAAGCTGCTGCCCGATACGGTTTGGCGCTTTCCGGCGGCAGTGATTTCCACGGTGAAAATTCCGCCAATGTGGTACTGGGTTTCGGTGCGGGCGGCTTGCGGGTGCCGGAACAACTGCTTTACGGCCTGAAAGAAAAACTTATTCAACGCCGGACGGAGGCATAATGAAAAAAATCTGCCGGATCATCTCCCGCTGTAATATTATTGCGGCGACAGTATTTTATCTGCTGGTGGTGCGGTGGTTTGACCGTTGCCGGAAGCGGCGGCAGAAAGTTTTGATCGTGACTCCGCTGCGGCTGGGTGATTTTGCCATGTTTCTGCCGGTATTACCGGATCTGACGGAGTATTTCCGGCGGAAAAATTTACAGGTGACGCTGCTGACAACTCCGGCGCTGCTGCCATTGGTGCGGCAATTGGAAAGAGTTGAGATCATCGCCCATCCGTACCCGGAAAACGCAGTCAGTTTCTCTGCGGCGTACCGTTTATACCGCCGTCTTGCCGGGGAAAGATTTCAAGTTGCGGTGGCGGCGGTGACGGAGCGGAGTTTTTTTCACGATGATTTGCCGGTGCTCTACTCCGGAGCAAAAGAAGTTTATCTGCCACAAGCGGTCAGGTTGCCGGAAAAATTCTGGTGGCGGCTGCCGTTTTTAATGGATAGAAGTTTTTTCCGCCGCACGATCGCCCTGCCGGAATATGTCAAACGCCCGGAAATGGAAAATTATGCCCGGCTGACGGCGGCGATAACCGGAGAATTTCCCCGTTACCGGAAAATTGCGCTGCCGGTGAGTGAGAAAGCATTATTTGCGCCGGGGTATATCCTTTTTGCCCCCGGCAGTCAGGATATTTCCCGCTGTTGCGATATGACGACAGCCGGTGAAGCGGTCAAATATCTCTGCCGTACTCATCAAGTGGTGATCGCCGGGAGCGCCGCAGAGTTTGAAAGGGCGGAGATCCTGCGTGACTGCGGCGGAGATAATTGCATTAATTTTTGCGGTAAAAGTGATTTACCGGCGCTGTTGCGGCTGATTGCGGATGCGGCAATGGTAGTCGGAGTTGATTCCGGGATCGCCAATCTGGCGATTTTATCCGGCAAAAAAGCGGCAGTGGCGGTTGGTTGGGCGCATGACCGTTTTATGTTTGTCCCTGCCGCCGCACGGGATTCCGGATTTTCCGTGCCGCAGATATGCCGGACCCCGGAATCGTGTCTGCACCGGAACTGCAATTGGAATTGTCGGTTTTCTGCCGCCGGCAAAACGTATCCGTGTTTGCAGATCACAGCGGCAGAATTTATTGATGTGATTGCCCGCAGTATGGAGAAATAACGATGAAAACTCCGTTGATTTCGGTGGCGTTGACCAGTTATAACGGCGAAAAATTTATTGCGGCGCAGCTGGATTCCCTGCTGCATCAGAGTATGCCGGTCGATGAGATCATCGTGTGCGATGATAATTCCACTGACAGGACGCCGGAGATCCTCAATGATTATCAGCGCCGGTACCCGGATGTGGTGAAAATTTTCCGCAACGACTGTAATCTGGGCTGTTACCGCAATTTTGAAAACGCATTGTCGCATTGCGGCGGCAAATATATTTTTCTGTGCGATCAGGACGATGTCTGGCTGCCGGAAAAAGTCGCCAAATTACTGCAAATATTGCTGGATGAACCGGAGTGTGACGGGGTATTCTGCGACAGTGCGGCGGTCGGTGAGCAGCTGCAGGAATTGGATTTCAGTTTCTGGCAGATGCGTAAATTCGGCAAAAAAGCGCAGCGGCAGTGCCGTGATAATGCGCTGAAAATCATGTTGAAACGTATTCCGGTCGCCGCCCATAGTGTGGCACTGCGCCAACGGGCGCTGCAGTATGTGCTGCCGTTTCCGGAAATATCCGGATTTTATCCGGACAGCTGGATCGCATTGCAGGTGGCGCTCCGCAGTCAATGGGCGCTGACCCCGGAAAAACTGACTTGCTACCGGGTCCACAGCGGCAATATCACCGCTCCGCAATTGGCGACAGCCGCCGTGGAATTGCGCCGTTCGCAGGCAGTCAGAGCGAAAAACGGCATTGCCCAAACCGCCCGGCTGGGCGAAGTATTATTGGACAGAATAGCGCCGGAAACACCGGATTTCAGGCGTAAAATGGTGCAGGATTTTACAACTCATTACACGAAGCGGGCGAAGTATTCCGGTAATTTCCTGCTCCGCAGCATCCAGATCGCCGGTGAAGTGTGTTCCGGCAGATACTTCAAATACTCCAACGGGGTCAAAAGTATTGCCGCAGATTTACTGTTGCATTAAAATTTTCCCGCTCTGCTCCTGATAAGGGGAAATCCCCTGCTTCTGAACCCTCATCATTTTTCATCTGTCACGGCGCAGTGCCACGAAGACGGAAGAAAAGCGGGAAGCAAAAATGGGGACATTACCCAAATTTCTTGTTCCGGCATCTTGATTTTTTTGCAGAAGTGATTATATTCTCAAGTACCGGAACTGGAAATTTGTGAGGATAAAAAAATGAAATTTGTAAATCCGTACATTTTACTGCTGATACCGGGTGCGGCAGTAATGGCGGTGTGGGGTTATATGGCGCTGGATAAGCGCAAACGCCAATTGCTGACTGCAGTATTGGGCAAGCGTGCCGATGATCCGCAGGCGGTGCATTTATCCCGATTCCGGCGGAATTTGAAACGGCTGCTGCTGTTATCGGCAGTGGTATTGCTTGTTATTGCCGCCGCACGGCCGTATTACCGCACGGTTTCCCGCGATGTGAGTGCTTCCGGCAGTGATGTGCTGATTTTATTTGATGTTTCCAAAAGTATGCGGGCGACCGATCTGCCCCCCAGCCGGATGGAGCAGGCGAAATATCTGCTCCGGGAGGTGTTGGGAGCGTTTCCGCAGGATCGTTTCGGGATCGTGCCGTTTGCCGGAAGTGCGTTTTTGAGCTGTCCGCTGACGGCAGATCATACGGCGCTGAATGAGGCTCTGGAGGATTTGAGTACCGACAGTGTGCCGCTGGGCGGTACCAATATCGAAAAAGCACTGCAAACAGCACAGCGGGCTTTTGCCGGGGCGGCAGGCTCCCACCGGGCGGTGATATTGCTCACCGACGGCGATGAATTATCCGGCAATGCCGCCGCCATGACTGCGGAATTGAAAAAAAACAACATCCCGCTGGCAGTGGTCGGTTTCGGTGATCCGGCAGTGGCGGCACCGGTGCCGGATGGTCAGGGCGGCGTGATGCGTTCCGGTACCGGGCAGATCGCCGGCAGTAAACTCAATGAAGCCACGCTCCGCCGGCTTGCCGCTGATACCGGCGGCATTTACATCCGCAGTCAGGTGTCGGATACCGGTTTCGGGGAGTTGAAAAAATTTCTGGATAAACTTGACCGCAGTGGATACAGCACCGATTCCCACCGGGAAGTGGCGGATATTTTTCCGTGGTTTCTGGCGGCGGCGCTGGTATTTCTGATTGCCTCGGCGGCGCTCCCGGAACGGAAAAAAGTGTATCCGGCACTGCTTTGTCTGGCGGTATTGGCACTGCCCGCCGCCGGAGCAGAGGAGTTGAAACTGCCGGATGACCCGTATGAATTATACGCCCGGGGGCGGAAACTTCAGCAAAAAGATGATAAAGCGGCGACGGGGTATTACGAAAAAGCCGTGCAATCGCCGGATACTCCGGATCTCATCCGCAGTGCCGCCTTGCAGAATCTCGGCGTGATGCAGCACCGTGACGGCAGAGAGGAGTTGGCACAGTGCCGTCAGGCATTGCAGGCAGGCAAATTGGATGAAGCGTTGAAATATGTCGGCAATGCGATGGAAAAATTCACTGCGTCGCAGGAAATATACACCCGCAGTATGCAGTTTTCTGCCGAAAACAAAACCCACTCTGCCGCCGGGAATTTCCGGCAGGCACTGCGCGACCGCCATATTGCCGCAGAATTGAAAAAACAGATCGAAAAACTTCAACAGCAGCAGCAGCAAGCCCGGCAGCAAACCAAACAGGCTCAACAGCAGAATCAGCAGAATCAGCAGAATCAGCAGAATCAGCAGGATAAGCAGAATCAGCAGGATAAGCAGAATCAGCAGGATAAGCAGAATCAGCAGGATAAGCAGGATAAGCAACAGCAAAAACAACAGGATCAGCAAAATCAGCAGCAGACTCAACAGGCACAGCGTGCGGCGGAGGAATTGTCCCGTCAGGCAGCAAAATTACAGCAGCAGGAGTTAGCCGACTCTGCCCGCAATGCGGCAAAAAAACTTGATGAAGCGCAAAAACTTCAACAGCAGGGCAAAAAATCCGAAGCCCAGAAAAAACTTGACGAAGCCGCCGGTCTGCTGGGCGAACCGGCACCGGAGCAGAAGCCGCAGCCGCAATCTGCGCCCCCACCGGAAAAATCTGACCGGACAGATAAAAATTCCAACTCTCCGCCCCAAACTGTACCGGATAAAAAAGCGGAAAAAAGTGATAAAGAGCGTGCCAATGAGCGTAAATTGGAACTGCTCGACGATGAGGCAAAAACTTTGCGGCAGCAGATGCAGAAATTGCAGCGCTCCCGCCGGAATCAGGTGGAGAAAGATTGGTGAGTATGATGAAAAAGATTTTAACTGCATTGCTGTTGACGCTGTTGACACTGCTGACGCTGGACGGCGCCGCCCCCCGGCTGTTTATCGAGCCGCACGCTCCGGTCGCCGGAGAGGTATTTATGATCGTCGTGGAGCTGGACGGCGACATCCGGCCGCAGTTTGAAGTGCCGCCTCTTGCCGGATTCCGGGTCAGCGACCGGATAAATTCCACCCGCAGTGAGGTGCGGGTCATCAACGGCAAACGTGAAGCCACGGTCAGTTACGGATTTCAGGCGCTGGCGGAAAAACCGGGCAAATACACCCTGCCGCCGCTGAAAATCACCGCCGGCAAAGCGACGATGCAGACCGAGGCGGTCACTTTTACGGTACGGGATCCGGCCAAATTATCCGGCCCGGATGAGTTGGATCCGGAGCGTGTCAAACTGCACATGCGGATCCTCCCGGAGCGTCCGCTGTATATCGGTGAAACTGCCCGGTTGCTCTGGGAACTGGTCATTCCCCGTCATATTCAGGTCAGCGGCATCCGGGATTTCCGGGAATCCGGTCTGGGGGACGCATTACTGGTGCCGCAGGGCAGTAAACAGGCGAAATTTGTCCAGACTTCCCGGCGGCGCACCGCCAAAAACGGCATCGGCTACGATATTCTGGAATTCACCGGCTGTTTTCAGCCGCAAATCGCCGGAAAATTCACCCCCAACGGCGAAGCGGTATTGCAGATCGCCGTCGCCAGCCGGTACAGTTTTTTCCCGGAAACCAGAGAGATCACCGTCCGTACTGCCGCCGCACCGTTGACCGTACTGCCCCTGCCGCCGCTGCCCGCCGGGGCGATCGACAGCGGCTTGACCGGAGATTGGCAGATCGCCTTTGCCCCTCTGCCGGAAAAAGGCATCAGAAGCGGCGAAGTTGCAGAATTGACTTTGAATGTCACCGGCACGGTGAAAACTGAACTCTTTCACGCTCCAACAGTGAATATCCCGCAGGCCCGGGTCTATCCCCCGGAAGTCAAACGCACTCCGGACGGATTCACCGTCAAATATCCCTTTGTCCCCATCAACAGCGGAAATTATAAACTGGAACTGCCGCTGGCGGTCTTTGACCCGGATAAAGGCGTTTACCGGATCGAAAAATGCCATATTCAATATACCGTTGCTCCCGGCGCAGTGACAACTCCGGTACTTTCTCCGGCTCCGGCGGCAGAGAACAGTGAAACTGCCGCGGCGGTCAAGCCGCTGCCGCTTTATCCGCGGGAGCCCTCGGTTCCGGTGGCATTGCCGCTGGTGGAAAATACCCGTGTTTGGGCACTGCTTCTGACTGCCGGCGGCGTGATATTGGCGCTCGCCGGGTGGTTCCGGCACCACCGCAAAAAATCTGCCGCCACCGGCAAATCCGCCGCCGACCGCCGGCAAATCAAAGCGTTTATACGCGAACTTGCCGCCGCCGACCGTGCCGGAACCGTCCTGCGTGAACACGGTCTTGCCGGGATCGCCGCCGCACTGCAGCTGCCGCCGGGAGCTGCGGCAACGGAGATCGCCGCTAAAGTCGATGACCCCGAATTACAGGAATTTTTCCGCACCTGGGATGACAATTCATTCCGTCCGGGCGGGGGAAATGCAGAAACTCCGGCGATCCGGGAAAAATTGCTTGCCATGCTCAAAAAACTTGCGCTGATCGGCTGTGTCTTTGCCCTGCTGCCGCTGACAGCGGGATTTGATGCCGGACGTCAGGCGTACGACCGGGGCGATTACGCCGCCGCCGGAAAACATTTCAGAAACGCCCTGCACCCGGATGATCCCGATCCGCATACGCTGTTCAATATCGGCTGTTCGGAGTACATGGCAGGCGATTATCCCGATGCGGCACTGGCGTTTGAGCAGGCGTATTTGCTGATGCCCGGCGATACCGGGATCAAAGCCGCCTGGGAGGACAGCCGCACCCATCTGGCAGGGCATGAGGATAAAACTGAACCGGGTTTTGCCGCTTATTGTATATCATTGCGCGATGCCGTGCGCCCTGACCGCTATATCCTGACGGCGGCAGTGGGAATGTTTCTGCTCGGAACGCTGATTTTTGCCGGGAAATTTCCGTACCGCAAATTGCTGATGGCACTGCTTGCCGTGGTGATCGTCGCGGCGCTGGCGGCGGTGTATTCACAGAGCCGCACCGTATATTCTCCCGACCGCGCCCGGATCGTCGCCGCCCGGACTGAAGTCCGCCGGCTGCCCGATGCCGGCGGCAGTGTGGCAGGGTTCGTTTCCGGCGGTACCGAAGTATGGATCACCGCCGTCAAAGGCAGCTGGGTGCAGATCAAATATGGCGACGCTCTTGCCGGATGGGTCGCAAAAAACAGTGTTAAAAGGATTTTTCCGCATGGTATCTGGTAACATCCCGCCATTGGTCTGGTCATTGAGCCGCAAAATGCACCGTCAGTTCTGTCCGCTGGCGGCGGTACTGCACTACCGTGAAGCTCAATGGGGATTTGATCCGGATGCCGACGATAACTGCCGCCGGATCAACCAATTGCACCGGGTCATTTCGGAACGGAAATATTTGCGGCAGCTGCTGATGGCGGTCATGCGTGAAAGTTTCTACCGCGGCGACGATGATCCTGACACACTTTATGTGCTGGCGCTGGCAAAGTGCGAACAGGATTTCCGGCAAATGGTATTCGGCAATGCGCCGCAGATCACGTCCGGACTGTTTTACCACCGGCAGAGTGTCGCCGATTTGCGGCAGGAGCTGAAAGATACGCTGTTCAGACAATGCGCCGCTTTAACTTCTTCCTGGGCGGAACTGCTCGCCGTGCCGCCGGCAAACCGCCGCTTTATTGCTTCGCCATTGCATTTGAATATCAATGATCTGGAGTGCTATGCTTCGCCGCTGTTGGCGTACACTGCATCAGGTAAATTGCGGATCGTGGAACTGCGGACGGGCAATATCGCACTTCACGCGCCGGAAATCATGGTCATGCACCGCTTTTATGCGCTCAATATTTCCGGGCGTTCGCCGGAATCGGTTATTTCCTGTCAGCTGGATCCGGAAACCGGCATACTTCAGGAAACGGCAGCGGATTTTGATATTTCCGAAATCCTCCGCCGCATGGCAGCAGATGCCGGAGCGCACCGGGAAAATATGTTGACCGAACGGGAACAGATACCGGAAAACACCGTTAACTGCGGACACTGTGTGTTCGCTTCATATTGTGGGAAAAATATCAGGAAAGGAACAACATCATGAAAAAACTTTTGCTTGCTCTCATCGTATTGGGCAGTGTATTCACCCTCGCCGCCAAGCCGCCTGCCGGCTGGACTGATGATTACGATGCCGCACTGGAAACCGCCAAAAAAGAGCATAAATACGTTTACGTCCTTTTTACCGGCTCGGATTGGTGCGGTTGGTGCATCCGGCTGCGTAAAGATGTGCTGGAGACACCGAAATTCAAAAACTTTGCCCAAAAACACCTCGTACTGGTCTACTGCGACTTCCCCCGGAGAGAACGTTTGCCCCAATCACAGCTGGCAAAACAGCAGCAGTGGCTCCGGCAGTTGCAAGCCGGCGGCGGTGTTCCCTCTGCCGTGATCGTAAACAGCAGCGGCAAAGTCGTCGGCAAAATCGGCGGTTACGCCAAATTGAATAACTACATGAGAAAACTTAAGAGCATCGTCAAATGAAAAAACTTTTGACCGTATTAAGTCTGCTTTTGATCGCAGGAATTTTCGCCGCCACCCCGGAAATCAAATCTGACGGCACGGTGTGCGTGGACGGCGTCTGCTATCTGCCCGGTATGGAACCGGAAACCGCCGCTGCCGGAGCAGTTCCGGAAACTGCCCCGGCGGAACAGTACACCCTGATCCGCCGCGGAATCGGCTTGATGGGAACTGCGGAATTCCGGGATTTTCTGCTGGGCAATAATAATGATATGCCCATGCACTTCTGGGGCATGCTGCTGATGGCGCTGCTCGGCGGATTTCTGCTCAATCTCACCCCCTGCGTCCTGCCGATGATCCCGATCAATCTGGCGGTCATCGGCGCCAGCGGCGGCAAAAACGGCTTCGCCCGCGCCCTGGTCTACGGCTGCGGAATGGCGATCGCTTACGGGACATTGGGAATTCTGGCGGCATTTGCCGGAATCAGTTTCGGCACGGTGAATTCATCGCCGTACTTCAACTCGGCGATCGGGATATTATTTGTGCTGATGGCAGTGGCAATGACCGGCAAAATCAATTTCGACCTCTCCCATCTGCTGCCCAATTTCGGCGGCAAACTGCGGACGGCTTCCATGTTCTGGATCTTTATCGCCGGAGCATTGTCTGCGCTCCTCGCCGGAGCTTGCGTCGCCCCCGCCGTCGTCAGCGTGCTGGTCTATACCACCGGAGCCGTGGCAGCAGGCAAATGGTACGCCGTGATCGTCCCCTTTGCGCTCGGTATCGGCATGGCACTGCCGTGGCCGCTGGCTGGCAAAGGCATCTCGATCATGCCCAAACCCGGTAAATTCATGGTCGCGGTGAAATACCTGTTTGCACTGCTGATTTTCGCCGCCGGGGTATACTATATCATGCTCGGTGTCAAACTGAGCTCCGCCCCGCAAATCGACCACCACGGCGACGGTTTTAAATCTCTGGCTGCCGCCCGCCGCCGTGCGATCCGCGAAAATCGCCCGATCCTGATCAAATTTACCGCCTCATGGTGCAAAAATTGTGCGGCAATGGAACAAACCACCCTCGCCGAACCGGGAATAAAACAGCTCATCCGTGATAACTTCATCATGGTGACTTTTCCCGCCGAAAATCCCAATGACCCAAAAATCGCCGCCCTGTTCAAAAAATGGCAGATCCCCGGACTTCCGGCATTCGTTATCGTAAAGCCCGCCAAACAGGAATAACTTTTAACGCCGTTTGCATGGCAGGCAAACGGCAATCAGGCGGGCAGTCTGCGGACGGTTGGCATGGATGCAGGTGTGGCTATGCTTTTTTTGCAGGTGATTCACGCCGCACCCATGCCCCCGCCTGTCACGGCGCAGTGCAGCGAAAACGGATGCACGTCAGGGCGGGATATGCAATCGTTGTTATTCCTGCGTTGCCTTTACTAAAAAAAACCGGATAAAATTTGATTTTTGGTGAAACAAGTGATATATTAATTATAGATAAATCATTATTCATCAATGATAAACAGAAAGGTTTTAAAAATGGCAATGTTCACCCGTGACTTCAATTCAGTTGATCTCAGCGACCCGAAAAAAGCGGCAGAATTGGTGAAGCGCAAAGCTCTGGAACTGGGTGCGGATGCAGTAGGTATCGGTTCGATCGACCGCTGGAGCAATGCCCCGCTGCAGATGGATCCCAAACAGATCATGCCCGAATGCAAATCCATTATCGGCATGGTGTTCCGGGTGGAGCGCGGCAGTTTGCGCGGCGTGGAGGAGGGAACTTATTTCAGTAACTACTCTGCCATGGGCTATGGCGGCATTACCTATCTTTATATGCCCATGACGGTGATAAATTTGAGCAAATTTATTGAAGATCAGGGCTACGAAGCGATCCCGATGGGCCATCAGAGCGACTGGCGTTCCATTGACGGCTGCGGTTATGTCAAAGAAAAATACAGCCGCCCGGTCGCTCCCGGTAAAGCTGCGCCGGACGTAATGATCCATTTGCGCGTTGCCGCTTATCTCTGCGGTCTGGGTGAAATCGGTTTCAGCAAAATGTTTCTCTCCCCCCAGTTCGGTCCGCGCTGCCGGGTGGGAATCATCATGACCGATGTGGAGCTGGAACCGGACCCGATCTATGACGGCCCGCAGTTGTGCAACCGCTGTATGGCGTGCGTCAACAACTGTCCCGGCAAAGTTTTCCCGACGGACAAAACGGTAAAAGTCAACCTCGCCGGTCATGAAGTGGAGTGGTCTGATCTTGACGTCATGGAGTGCCAATTTCACTTCCGCGGTGCCGCGCACAGCGATAAAGTGCAGGAAACGCCCTATATGGAACACGATCCGAAATCCAAACCCGGCTGGTGGAGTCCGTTTTTCCGGAAGCCCCGCAATTTGTACAACACCGGGCAGGCTGTTTGCGGTGCCCGGGGCTGTACCCGTGCCTGCATGATCAGTCTGGAATCCCGGGGGGTGCTGCAAAATACTTTCAAAGAGAAGTTCCGCCGTCGTCCCACCTGGTCGGTCAACTGGGATGAGGAGCCGGTCTACGACAAAGGCTCCATATTCCAGAAAAAAGAGGACAACGATCACGTCGATTGAGAAACAGCTTCTATGGCAAATTCAGATCTGGTCCTGTCGGTGGCAAAGGCTCTGGATGTGTTGAAACACATCGCTTTGCAGTCAAATGAATGCAGTTTGCGGGATCTGGCACTTCATTTTAATATGAAACCGCCGGCGCTGCACAATATCCTGCGTACCCTGGTGGATCGTAAATTTCTCCGGAAAACCGCAAACGGCAGATACGTTCCCGGCAGCACATTGCAAATGATCGCAGCTTTTCTGCCGGATCCTCTGACTGCAAACGAAAAATTGATGCGGCAGCTGCATTTGAAGTATCCGGCAGCGGTGATCACTCTCGCTGAAATAACTCCGTATGCGGTAACTTGTCTCCGCCGGATCTCACCGGATGCACCGGATCAGATCCAGATCCCGGTCAACCGTACTTTTCCGCCGTACACCGGAGTGACCGGTCTGGTGACGGTCAGCCATTCTGGTATGACCGCCATGGAAATAGAGAACCGCTGGCCCTTTGAAGAATTCGGCAGCATAGAGTGGGAGAGCCGGGAAAAATTACTGGCAGCGGTAAAAAAATGCCGGGAAGACGGTTTCGCAATCAAACAGCGCAATACCGCGCTGACACTGGCACTGGCGCTCCCCGACGGCAGAACACTGGGATTCTGTCTGCCGGATTGTGATTTGAAACATGGTGAAATTTTGCTGAAAGAGATCAAAAAACTCGCAGCAGGAATGGAAATATGAAGTTTGCCGTAGGTTATCAGGAACCGGAAAACCGGGAATTATTCAGCCGGATCGTCGCCGATTACCGCGACCATATCTGCGAAGTATATTTTGCTTTGCCGGGTTCGCCGTCCGGCAGGGCAGATTATGCCCGCAAAGGCAGTATCGACCGTCTGGAAGATGAATTGACCGCGATCCGGCAAATGGGAGTCAAACTGGATCTGCTTTTCAATGCCAACTGTTACGGCGGCAGCGCCATCAGTCTGGATTTTGAAAAAAAACTCTGCGCCGTATTGGCAGATTGGCAATCCATCGGCCTGCTGCCGGATGTCGTGACCACAACTTCACCTTATGTGGCAATGCTGGTCAAAAAACATTGGCACACCGTGGAAACACGGGCATCGGTAAATATGCGCATCGACAGTATCGGCGGCATGGAGTATTTAAAAGATATTTTTGACTCCTTTTACATCCGCCGGGATCTGCAGCGGGATGTTTCCACACTCAAATCATTCAAAAACTGGTGCGATAACAACGGCAAAAAATTGGGAATGCTGCTCAACAGCGGCTGTCTGCGTAATTGTCCGTCACAGACATTTCACGATAACCTCGTTTCCCACGATAAAGAGGTCAAACTCCGGGAAAATACTTCGTGGAATCCGCACCTGTGCTGGCGATTGTACGCTGAACAGCAGCGGTATGTGGAATTTCTGAAATCTTCATGGATCAGACCTGAAGATCTGCAGTATTATGAAAATCTGGTTTCATTCGCCAAACTTGCCACCCGGCAGCACCATTATCCCCGCCTGGTGATCGGAGCTTACGTCAACCGTTCATACCACGGCGATCTGCTCCACCTGACCGAACCGGATTATTCAGCAGCATTCGCCGGAAAAATGTTGGATAATACTCTTTTTCCGGCAGATTGGCACACCCGCGCCGGTTCCTGCGGCGCCAACTGCCACAACTGCGGATATTGCAATGACGTGCTGAAAAAAATCATGCGCTGATTTTACCTGTAACAACTTGACAAATGTGACAAGTGAAAAGCGATGATGGTTCGGGAACTTCTGAATATCTTCGTGAAATTGAAAAACGGCGTTTTTTGCAGTATATTATGTCCGGTTCAGAGATACCGCAAAAGGAATGATGAATTATGTCTGAAAAACAGTTGATCCTTGATATGCCGATACGCATGAATGAGTGCGGTCCGGATGGATATTTGCGTTCCAATATCTGGTTTGATTATTTGCAGCACCTGGCGGCAACCCATGCGGAGCTGCTGGGTTTCGGTTTAAGTGCAGTCAAAGAGCGCAACCTGATTTGGGTATTGTCCCGGATCAAAGTGGCGTTGGAGCGCTATCCCCGGCACGATGACACGTTGCGGATCGAAACGTATCACAACGGGTTTGAAAAACTTTTTGCCAAACGTCAATTTATCATCTCGTCGGCGAAAGACGGCAGCCGTTTCGGGATCGCTTCCAGTTTCTGGCTGACGGTGGATACTGCCACCATGCGGCTGCGCCCGCCGGTCAAAATGCTTGGCGGAGAACTGAATGACAATCTGGATCGGGACGATTTTTTCCCCGGACTGGACAAACTTGCAGCGCCGGAAAATCTGGACACCGAATTGCGCCGCCGGGTGTACGCTTCACACATTGACCTGAACGATCATTTAAACAACACCTATTACAGCGGTTATACGCTGGATTGGCTCTGCGCCAAACTCGGCAGATTTGTCCGTTTCAAAGATATTCAGATCAATTATAATCAGGCGATGCTGCTCAATGGTGAAGTGGTGATCACCGGAGCGCTGCTGCCGGACAACGGTTTCTACGTTGAGGGAACCGATGCTGCCAGCGGCAAAAACTCCTTTCAGGCGGCGGGAAATTATGAATTCTGCCTTTAATTTGTCTGAATTTCTGTAAACTTGACATTGGAAATAGCAGCTTCATATTTGTTGCTGTAAGCATTGCAGCAAAAACGGTATTTGCGGGTGTTTCCGGCATCGTCAGTGATTTCACAAACGCCGCAAATCACATATTCATTGCGCTTGCCGGGAACCGCCGTCAGTGACGTACCCGCCGCACCCGGCGGCGCAAAAACCACGTTTTTGCCGACGATCAACGGCCGCAGAGCAGTAATAACGTGCCGCCAGACCTCCTGTTCCGTGGCGGTGACCGGACGATGCGGCACATCATACTCTCCCCCGCCGGGGGTGCCGCCATTATTTCTGCCGTCGCTGCTGCGGTTGCCCGGAGCGCTGTTGGCGCCATTGCCGCCGGATTTTGGCGGCTTGCCGGGAGCTGGGGCAGCGGACGGCGGCGGCGGTACGGGATCAGGGGCGGGTTTACGGAATTCCGGCAATTGGAATTTTTCAAACTGTTCTTCCGGCGGCATCTGCTTTTTTTCCGGAGCAGGTTCCGGTTTTTCGCAACCGCCTGCCACGATTGCCGCCATCAAACCTGACACGACCCAGCGTTTCATATCATTTCTCCAGCTTAAAATGAGGCGTTGTAACCGGAACTGCGACCGTAGTACAACACCGGATTTCTTTCCACATACCAGTACACCTGATAACCGTACTGCCGCAGCAGCCGCCGCAGATGGACAAATTCGGCAAATGAATCCGGATGCACGATGATCCAGAGGAAATGCCTGCTCCGGTCACACGGCAGCACTTGAGTAATATTGCTGCCGGAAATCATCGCCAGTGCGTATCCCCGCTGTGGAAACAGCGTCGCCACATTGCCATCCAGCCGGACTTTGACCTCTGCCGAAGATACTCTGCTATTGGTACCGAGCCGGCACAATTCCCCGCCTCTGATCACTGCAACATACGGACGTTTGTCGGTTTTTTCCTGCAGGGCAAAGTGAAGTTTCCGCTGCGGCAGCTGTTTCAAACGGCTTTTTAATGCTGCGATCTGTTTTTCCAGTTCCCGGCGGTCAGAATCATTTTTCCGCTGTTGCCGTTCCTGTTCCCGGGCTGTTTCACGGTTCTGCGCCTCGGCAGTGTCGTTGCGCTCCTGCATGTGCGCTTTTTTCGCCTCTGCGGAACGCAGTTTCTGTTCCACAGTATCGTACTCCCGGTCAAGTTGTCTGGATTGATTTTCCAACCCGGCAATCTCTGCAGCCAGCGGCAAAGCGTTTTTTTCACCGGCACGGCTTTTTTGCCGCACGTCGGCAAGCTCGCTGTCAAGTTGGGATTTTTCCTGCTCCAACTGCCGCTGTTCGGCTTGCATTTTTTCAAGTTTTTCCGCCTCGTTTTCCGGCGGCCGTACCGGTTTTTTGATCTGACCGGCAAACAACGCCAGCGACAGTGCGATCGCAATGAACATCACCCCGCCAAAGGTGTTGCACATCGTATCCAACAGCAAATCCATGCTTTCTGGAAGAGAATTTTTTGCCATATTAAAAACACTCCTCGCTTTCCAGGATCGGTTCAATACCGTATTTCGCCCCGGGAATGGCTTTCGTTCTCAATTTGGTGTGGAGGAAATCCATATATCCGGCAGCACTGGGTCTGATCAAAAAGACAAAGTAGTATTTATAAACCGGAAGCGTTTTTAAATAATCGATCACCTCAACAATCATATCCGATGCCGCCGGAGTCCGGAGTTTGAACTCTTTGACCGTGTTTGTCCGGGGATCGACAATTTTTATCAACGCTCTGGAACACTCGATCAACAGCGGGCGTTCCGAAATATTCCGATCCAGAGTGATATTGACTTTTTGCCGTTTGATGATCTCTTTTTTAAGTGCGTGGATCCGGTTTTGCAGTTCCGGCAGGGCCTGCTGTGCTTTCCGGATCTCCTGCTGCTCTGCTGCCAGCTGCTGCTTCCGGGCGGCGGCATCCTGACGGCGTTTGTCCTCGACAAACAGTTGATGCTCCAGATCAGCAAGTTTTTTCCGGAGCGTATTCAATTTCTCCGTTTTCAGCGCCAACTGCTCCTGCAAACGTCGCTTTTCCAGCGTCAAAGCCCCCTCGTCCTGCTCCGCAAGCTGCTGCAGCCGCTGGCGGTATTTTTTTATATCCTGACTGATTTCAGAAATCTGCCGGCGCAGCAGGATATTCTGCTTTTGGATCTCCCGCCATTCCGTGTAAACCGGGGCGCTCTGATCCTGCGGACTGTTTTCTGCGATCTCAAACAAACTTATCACCAAAATCAACAGGAAAAAAATCATGATCCCGGTCAATGTCGTGATGATATCCTGAAATGAAAACAGTGATACCGGAGGCTCGTTACTCTTAAACATACCGAAAATCAGTCCCCGGTGTCGATCATTTTAAGCCTGGCAATAATATTCTGATAGCAGAAATTGGCGCAATCATCCATGAAATCCTCCTCTTTCTGCATGATCAATGTCATCAGCAACTGGAGCAGCAGCGCCGCCACCAGAGCGATCAGCGTCGTTTCAAATGCGACCGCCAAACCGCCGGTAACACCGCTGAGCGAGGCTTTAAGCACCGACAGATCCGCCCCCTCGGTGATGACTTTGCCGAAACCGCCGACCGCCTCTGAAAGTCCCAGCACGGTGCCGATAAAACCGGTGACCGGGATCGCCCAGATCAGACCTTTGGTAAACGTATAGGTGCTTTCGATATATTTTTCATCCGCAATGGCGCAATCATTAAGTACCGATGAAACATCCGAGACCCTGCCGATATTTTTCAAATTGGCAAGTGTTTTCTGGATCCGGTTCAGCACCATGAAATTATTGGCGGTATAAACCTGACCGTCGATATTATTCAGCACGACCGCCGAATTATCCGGTGACAGAATAAATCCCGCTGTTTCCGGCAATATCTGCAACTCCAGAGCCCGGCGCTGGACTTTGATCTTTTTGCTTTTGATCCACAGCAGCGCCAGACACCACATGCTTAAAAACACCGTCACATAGGGAATGAAACTGCGGTTTTCCTCTCCGCCGTGGAAAAACATATTGATAAACTGATATGATTTCATCTGCCAGAAAGGAAACAATACGCCGTAAAAAGCCACGGTCAGCACGATTGCCAGCAGAAACCCGCTGCCGCCGGCAACACCGGTGAATTTCTTTGCCGGCAAGCCGATTCTGGCTTCCGGATCGAGTTTTTTCCAATTAAGTGTAAAACCTGTATCTGCCATGATTTATTCTCCCATCCACTCCCGACATGAGTATTTTTTTGAACTTTTGACCTCTTTCAGCGCATCGATCCGCAATGCTTGATTGTGCTGCGCCGCCGATACCTGCCGGGAACCATTGTTGGAAAAATGGGAAACGCCCCACAGGATCGCCACGACTCTACCGTTTTTCAGGAAAATCGGACTGCCGCTGGCGCCGCCGGCGGCGGGAATATCGTGGGTAATGGATTTGTTATCATCCGGCAATCCGGAAACTTTGTTGGAGAAGTCCGTGATTTTGCCGATGGTTCCGGATTTGAATACCGCTTCAGGTTTTTTGATGTCGATGCCGCCATCGTCTCTCAACCCCTCCATCGGGAAACCGAGGGAAGCGATCTCCTGACCGGCGGACAGATTGTGGAGCATATTCTGATCTGCCAGCGGGAAAAAGTTGTCGGTTTTGCCGTCAACATGCAAAATTGCGATATCAAATTCGGCGTTGCGGCTCTCCTCTTTTACCGAAACATCACTCTGGTAGTCCGGATGCACCTGAATATTTTTCACCTCATGACGCTTACCGTTGCTGTGGCTCATGCGGACTTCCACGCTCCGCACCCGGAGATTTTTCCGGATCTCCTGAATATCTTTGGCGTTGGCGTCAATGAATTTTTTCAGTTCTGCTTCGGTTTTGACTCCGTTTGCGATGGCGGCGGCAACAACAATCTTAGCCACCAGAGCCTTTTTCTGTCCTTTCAACCCGTAGGCGACATGGCTGTTGGTCACAAATTGATTTTCAGAAACGGCAAATGCGGTACCGATGGGGATGACCGAGGAAATTTTTCTGCCGCCCAGCTCGATCTCCATCAATTTACCGTCGTTTTCCAATACCACCGTGACCAGACCGACGCAATTTCCGTATTTCTGGGAAACCTGTTCAAATGTTTCTGCCGGTTTGCCAAAGTGTTTCCAGGCGAAAAATCCCACCACACCGCAGACCAGCAGTATCAGCACGATCAAAATGGTGATAAATATTTTCAGACCGCTGCCCGATTTCTGCGGCGGCAGAGCTTGCAGCACCGGCGGCAGAGCTTGCGGCAATGCGGCTGTATTTTTATCATCTGCATCCGGATTGCCGCTTTTGACCAGACGTACCACCTGACGGGGGAACAATTCGATCGCTGATGCCGCTGCCACCCAATTCTGCCGGTCGGTGGAAACCTGACATTCGGGACTGAAAAAACCTTTGCTGACGAAATCGGTTACTTTGCCGGCAGAAACCGGGCCGTAAACTTTATCTTTATCTTTCACATAATACTGAGTCATTTGTCATTCCCTCCTTTGATATTCCGGGGCCAGAAAACCGGACGGATCGCCATTGCTTTATCATCCATGATCTGCTGCAGTTCCCGGGTGGAGCTGCCGGATACGGTCAGCAGGAGGCGGTTTTCGGCGACATCTTTTTTGGACCAGATGATCTTACCGTTCTGCAATACTCCGACCAGATAGCAGTTTTCGCCGTTTTCATCCAGGCACCAGACTTCGCCGGAACGGGCTTTGTATTGATCAAAGACTTGATCCCTGCCGTTGAAACGGATACCGATGCAGTCAAATTCACGGGCGGCGATCCGGTTCAGCAGCTCCATATTCTCCCGGAAATTATTTTTGATGATCTCCAGATACTGCCAATCAAAATTATTGATGACTTTTTGGATCACCCGCAGCTGATTTTTGTCAAAAAACCAGTCGGCATCGTCATTTTTATAGAGTTCGGCGAATGCTTTGTGCATCTCATTGAGTTTGATGTCGTCAATGACTTTGGCCTCGTCCAGATTTTTCATGATCTGCAATGAAAGATACATTTTCCAGAATGGTGCGCATTTTTCATCATGGCAGACTTTTTGGATGGACTGCAATGCGGTGATAACGATATTTTCCGGTGCAGCAGTGGCAAATGTGTCGCTCACCTCATCGATCAGATCCAAATACCATGCTCTGGCATCTTTGAAATCATTCACGGCTTTGTCGTTGGAAATATCTGTCACATGCGGGTATGTCAGCCGGCAGCCGAAATACTCGTCACTGCCGATTTTCAGCACATAATTGTGGCTGTTGGCACTCTGGCGGCGGATCACCACGCTTTTGCCGTCGATGCGTTCCATTTTCAACTCATCCCAGCCGGTCCGTTTCAAAGATTTGCTCTTAAAGTAAATCTCCATGTACCCGCCCTGCGGCAATTTCACCTGGAAAACCGAACTGGGTACCATATTTACCGAATCCACGATCCGGTTCATACTGTTGACCATTTTCCGCTGCACATCTGCAAATTTGCGGCTGAATTCCTGATACTGGGCGATGTCCCGGAAAAAGAGGCACTTTTGTTTATTGCGCTCCTGGGCGCCGAGGATCATTTTCTGATGGGCGACGATCGCATTGAAAGTATCAACATCGCTGTTCAATCTTTCAAATTTAGCCCGCACCGGTTCGGGAGTGTCGGCAGAGAGTTTACCTTTTATCTCTTTGACCGCATCATTCAAGGCATTGAAATTGACGGCACGCTGCACTTTTTCGCTTGCTGCGGCGATATTGCCGGCAGCAGTGCTGCTGCTGTGCAGCATCCGCCGCATCTCGATACCGGAATTGAGCAGTTTTTCGTATCCGGCAAGCATGTGCGGTTCAAGGTACGGCAGGGCGTTAAGTTTTGCCACGAGGCCGTCAAAAATTTTAAGTTCCGCTTCAGCGGCACCGAAATCACCTTTTTTGATCCAGGCGATGACCCGGTTGCGTGAATTGCGGATTTTTTCGCTGAGATCCGAAATGTTGAGTTCCAGCTGCCGCTGGTATTTTGCCCACGCCTGATCGAATTCACCGGCAAGTTCTTTGCAGCGGGTTTTTTCGCTCTCCCGCCGTGCCAGAGCCTCAATGGATTTGAGTTTGCTTTTGATCATCGGATCGGGGATCTCTTTTTTACGCAGTTCGTCGATTTCGGCAAAGAGTTTCCGGACATCGGCGGCACGTTTGCTGTCTTCCTGAAGCAGATGGTCAAGTTTTGCCCGGGCGGAAGAAATTTTTGCCCGTTTGGCGAGCCGGGGATATTTGCTCTCGATCCCGGCGAGGATGGAACTGGCGGTATCCACGTCGCCTTTGGTGATCTCTGCCATCAGCAGATTGTACTGTTTATGCTCGATATACATCTGGGTCGCCCAGAAGCCGCCGGACAGTAAAATCAAAATGATCACCGCCGAAATACCGATGATTTTGCAGCCCCGGAGGACAGATTTGATCCGGATATCCCGTTCCGTATCCTGCCGGTACTGGTGTACCCGGTTGGCGATATAATCGGGGATATTTTCGCCGGTTGCCTGCAAAGCGATATAGTTTCTTTCGATCTCCTCCAGCGGGGCGGAAGCGTCGAACTGCCGGGTGATCTCCTCCACCAGATTTTTGGCTTTGGCGACCTGTTCCCGGTGTTCCAATTCGCCGTTGAGGTAGTTTTCCGCTTCCCGGAGCTGGATGAGTTCGGTTTCGTCGGGGGTGTAGCCGGATTTCCCGCAGAACTGCTGAAATTCCTCCAGAACGATTTCCAATTCTTTGCTGTCAAAAGCTCCGTAAGCGGCGTTGATTCTTTCCAGCAGCCCGGCGGCCTGCTGTTTGCGCCGGGATTCCCGGTAGCCGGAAATGACTTTGGCAACTTTTTCCACGACGATGGCAGGGACACTCACGACCCAGGGGGAATTCTGCAATTCGTCATGGATTTTTTCCAGTTGTTCATAATTTTTGTCGATGATGCACTGCTGGGCAGCGGAGATCAACTGGGAAAGGTGTTTGTTTTCGACCTCCTGCAACGGGGTGAGCCACTCCTGATTGTCTTTATCCATGCGGGAGATCTCGCGGAGCAGTGCCAGTTTTTCCCTGACCATGTCGGTACGGGCGATGCGGCGGAATTCTGCCAGCAGCGGGCGCAATTCTCCGGCGGATACGGCATCTGATTTCAACTGTTCCACGACATCAAAATCGATATTGGCAGGTGCTTCCCAATCGTAAAGTTCACCCAGCTGCAGCAGCAATTTACGGTCGGCACACAGCAGCAGCTCCAACTGTTCAAACAGTGACGGCTCCTGTTGAGCTGTGGCAACGGCTTCGATTTTCAATTTTTTCTGCAGCAGCACGGCGCACTCATTGATCCGGGCGGCGACGGAGTTGTTCCAGGCGATATATTCGCCGTACAACCCGGACAGATCCGGGTTGTTGGTCAAATCAGCGCCTTTAAGCGCATTTTTGACTCTTATCAGCAATTGCTGTTCAGTGCCCATAAAATGTTCCTCTCTATGTTATTTTAATTTGATTATTCCTGCTTTCTGCTCGTAATAAAGAAGTTTATAATTCTTTTCCAGACTGGGATCAACTGTTTTTTTCTCGTTTTCCACTTCGGCTTCGAGTTTTTTGATTTTTTCTTCAAGCTCTTTAGTGTTATATGAATGGTGGTAGCCATCACTTTTATGCTCTTTTCTAACGTTTCTCCAGTTGTTTTCAACAAATTCACAAACTTTTTTGTATTTATCAAGCCACTTAGTCATGTTGACGGTCTTTGTGTCGACCATATCGATCCATTTTGCGATTTTATCGAACAGACGCTCGTCTTTCTCCCCTTTGATCGCTTTGTCAATTTCATCTCTTAAGGTATGGTTCGTACCGGCGTTCTTTTTGATATCCTTGCATACTGTTTTGATATTATCAATAAGATATTGGCAGTCTTCTTTATAAGCCTCACGTTTTTCTTTTTTTCCTTCGTTTTCGACAAATTTGTATTTATTTGCCGTATACTCGTTATATATTTTATTTTTGTGATCTTTAAAAACATTCCGTTCCTGTTCTTTCGCAGATGATGCTCTATTAAAGGTCAAAGTTATCCTCTTGCCGTCCCAGCCGATACGGTCTGCTTTTGGTTCGACAGTGATTTTTTCTTTCTTGAAACCATCCGGAACTTTTTCTATTTCCACGGTAATGGTAATGGTATTGGCGTTGGTGTCTGTTTGCGGTTTACCGAGTCTGAAATACGAAATGCCGGGTTTGAAATACAGCGGACATAAGATAAAACCATTTTTACCATGAAACTCAAGTTGAAGTTCCATTTTCAGCTCGGTGGAGCCTTTTTTCTTTTCAATGGTCAATATACCTTTGGTCAATGTGCAAACGTATTTATCGCCGGCATAAGGATCACCGACTTCAAAACTTGTTTTTCCGGGATTCAACTCAACAAAGCCTGTTCCGCCTGTTTTGTCTGTTCCGCCTGTTTTGTCTGTTCCGCCTGTTTTGTCTGTTCCTAATGTTCTAATTTTAACCTTCTTAACTCCGGAACCCAACGGGATCTCAAGTTTCTTCGAATCTTTATTTATCAAGGTCTCAGAATCGTATTCCCAACTGTAACGGTCATCAAGCTCCGGTATTTCCGGTTCCGGTTTCGGTGCGGGGGCGGGTGGTTTTTTTTCCGCTTTGACTGTCACCGGTTTTTGGTCTTGCGGCGGCGGCACAGCGGCGGGTCGTTTTTTTTCCGCTTTGACTGTCACCGGTTTTTGGTCTTGCGGCGGCGCAGTGGCGGGTCGTTTTTTTTCCGCTTTGACTGTCACCGGTTTTTGGTCTTGCGGCGGCGGCACAGCGGCAGTTTTAACAGCTGCCGGAGTCTCTGAATTGCTGTTGAGACTGAAAACCAGCAGATAAACTCCGCCGCAAATCAAAAGCAGCAGCACCGCCACCAATGCGATCGCCGTAAACAGCGGTTTTTGGCTGCGGCGGTGATACACCACCGGAGGTTCAGCGGCATATTCCGGCTGCTGACGGTATGGTTGAGAGGCAGCGGTACGCTGAAAATTCTCCTGAAACTGGCAAGATTCTGCCGGAGTATCCTGAAATACCTCCTCCACCTCCTCCGGCGGCTCATCCGGAACGGTCAGCACCGGCGGCGGTGCTGATACCGGCACTGCTTCGGCAGTTTGCGGCAAAATACCGGAACGGGCGACATCGATCAAATCCCCCGTCGCCGTCAATTCCTGCGGCGCTGAGATGTCAATGACGATATTTGCCGGACTGCGTCTGGCGGCAAGCAGTGCTTCGGAACCCACCGGACAACAGCGCCAGGTGCAACTCATTCCGGCAGGCAGATTGACAAAATAAGTATTGAAAGTCACTTCCCAGCGCTTTGCCGGGGGCAGCAGATTGAGCGCCTCCTGAATCAGCATCATCATCTGGCTTTGCTGTTCCGGACGGTAGGAAATATAGACGTTGCGGGACGGATTATCCATAAAACTCCGGGCGAGAAAACCGCCCCACCCGGCATCACCGGTGACCGCTTCCCAGGTATTGCACCGCACCGGAGCGATGCCGGTCGCCGGAATTTGCAGCTGACGGTCAAAATATTGGGTTTGGATCTCCCACGAAGCGTCTTTGAAAAGTTCTTCACGCAGCAGCAGCGCTCCGGGGCCGCCGACAGCGGCGGCAGCCTCTGCACGGCTCAATACCACATGCGAAGCCAGTTTATTGGAGCGGCCGGTATGGTCAACACCATTGAAGCAGACCCGGCTGAGGATATGCTGGACAGCGCCGTTGACGGTGGATATGAAATGCGCCCGGGAAATGGGATTGTCCCACGCATTTTCGGCGTAGTGCGGATAAAGCGGCTTGTAGGCGCTCAACGCTTCCAGAGTCATCATCAGCCGCGGCCCGATGCCTTTGGTACACGCCACTACACAGAATCCGGTACTGCCCTGACGGATCCCCGCCGGAGCCGAAGTATATATCAATTCGTATGCCATACCCCACCCCGGAAATGTTTACTGCTGATTCCAGAAATCACTGTCGATCTGTTCATCCAGCGATGCTGCCCGTATCTGACGGTCGTCTTTGTAACCGTCCCGGGTCGGCAGCCGGTAATATTTGCCGTCAGCAGAATTATAGATCGCCCATCCCCAGTAGGTCGAGGGCAGTTCACAGCGTTTAGTGGAACCGGGCAGCGAAAAAACAATGACATCTTTGGCAAATTTGTAGTTGGAGATCTCGCCGGCATCAGCGACCTCTCCGGCAAATGCCGGCAACAGACCGTGCAGATAGAACTGGAGCAAAAACGGCACTTCCGTCCAGAAAGGTTTGATGTCATTGGGGACGATCCCCAGCACTTTCTGCCGGATGCCGCTGCCGGAACTTTCGCCGGACATGACCTGCGGCGAACACCCGAATGAACTCACCGGCACGAAGTATACCGTTTCCGAAAATCCCTCTGCCGCACCGACAAATTCCGGCGCGATCTCCAGAAGTTTCTCCCGCAGCAGGAACGACATATTGGTGATATTCTGCAAATCTATCGAATATTCAAAGTTTTTCTCGTCGTAGTGGAGATAATCCAACTCACCCGGTTTCAACCCCAGACCCTCTTTCAGCGCATCAAATTTGGCGATGGCAATAACCAGCGGCTGACGGTATTTTTCCGTCGCCCCCAGTCCGGTAAATTTGCGCACCCGGTTCGCCATTTCGTAAAAAAGCGCCAGCTGGTTGGTCGATTCCAGTTCAAACTGCGGATCGTCTTTGGTGCAGTAGTTCCGCAGCCGGCTCTCCCGCAGAGGATCGTAAACAAAAATAATTCCGTCGGAATACGCCAGATGGTTGGTCGCCAGATTGTTGACCGACTCATTGCCGGGCTGGAAATGTTCCCCGGCGTTGTCGTAAAGAATAATATTGCGCTCCAATTCCCGGCTCCGTGTATCGATATCCGGATGACTGCTGGTCGGCGTCAGGGCAAAAATGAAAGGTTTGGGCAGATCCACCGGAAATCCTTTCATCATGATCTGGTTGGTGTATCCGCTGCCCTGCAATTCGGTTTTGGGCAGCGAAACCAGCCGGTCGGGATGGTTGTTCATAAAAAGGATGCTCTCATACTCATTGAGTACGGAGTTGAATGAAGAATCCACATCCGCCAGATTGAACGCAAAATAAGTGGGCAGAAATTTGCGGATCTGCCACATCATCGTGGTCAGAAAATAGGATTTGCCGCTGGCAGGCGCACCGACGATGGAAAAAATCGAACTGGGCAGATTGATGACCGATTCCGGAATTTTCAAATGGCACGACGGACAAGCCATTTCCGGACACTCCATGCCCCGTTCATCCAGCGCCATGCCGTTGGCGGCATACTGCACCGGGACAAAGCGGCGCTGGGCATCTTCACCCAGGATCGGATCGCCGATCAGATCCAGATGGCGGGAGATATATTTGACCTCCCGGCTGTCAAAACGCTGCCAGCAATGCGGACAGGTGATCCAGGTAATATGGCCGCGGGAAAATACATCCTGGGAACAGGGGGTGCGAAAGGTATGTTTGCACACTCCGCACTCGACCTCACAACCGGCGTAACTGTCATCCACTTCGTATGTCGCACCGCACTGCGGGCAGGTAAAATTTATCATTTGTCATATCCTTTCCAAACTGCTGTTTACCAGCGTATTATAGTTAAAGAAAAAACACGCATTTAGTATACACTTATCCATGAATTTTTACAAGTGTTTTTTTGCAAAAAACAGTAACTTTATCACGGGAAACAGCCGTATTTGCTGCTGCGGAATCTATCCGGTATATTTTCACGGATTGAAATTTTCTGTTACGGAAACTTGATTTTTTTCCGGAGGTGATAAAGTATTATTGTCCCATTTGTTGTGATAAAATCTAACCGTCGGTGGCGCATCGCGGGCACTTTCGTGCCTTGCTTCTGTGCCGGTACGGTCGAGTACGGTAGTACACTCCCGCACCGTACTCGGCGCAAAACACGACATTGCCGCCCGCTGCATCCACCGGGTGCAATCAAATCGTTTTATGTTTTTGACAAATCATAATGTAAGTGATATATTCTATGTGTCGCCATAAAATGTGTTCATTCGCTCTTGTATGTATGTTTCACAAAATTTGGGACATTACCGATAAAGTATCTCCCGGAAAGTTTCTGAAAGGTGATAAATTCAGGTTATCGTCATGGGGACAGATATTGATATTTCATTGCGCCACCGGGAGACAGCCCCGGTAAATCATAAGCCCGATCAGCAGAGGTATGCCGCCTGCCGCCGGATGTGGCAGGGATGTCCGACGATCGCACGCACCGCCGGAGGCAGACTTTTTGCCGGATGGTATTCCGGCGGCAGTGCCGAACCGTCACTCTACAATTACAATCTGCTCATTTGCAGTGACGATGACGGCATGAGCTGGTCGCAAATATTATTGACGGTGGACAGCCTGCCGGAAAAATCTTTACAGGCGCTGGATATCGAATTATGGCTCGATCCGGCGGGTAAACTCTGGCTGTTCTGGGTACAGCGTGACCACAAACAGCTGCCGGTGACTTCGCCCGGTCACCTCAATACCTGGGCGATCGTCTGCAACGATCCGGATGCCCCGACACTGTGCTGGAGCGAACCGCGGTTTATCGCTCCGGGCTTTCTGCGCTGTCAGCCGACCGTATTAAGCGACCGCCGTTGGGTGTTATGCGCCTACAACTGGAGCTGCCAATGTTACCAGTATCAGGAAAGCTGCGATGAGGGGAAATCATTTCACATGTGCTGCGGCGGCAAAAAAGTCCCGACCGCATTTGATGAAAGCATGATCTGGGAACGGCGCAGCGGCGAACTGGTGATGTTTGCCCGTCCGGATAAAAATATCGGCTTCACCGCCCGGAGCATCTCGACCGACGGCGGCAAAAGCTGGAGCGATGGCGAATTGACCGGCATCCCCAATCCGGCATCCCGCTTTTACATCCGCCGTTTGCGCTCCGGCAGATTGCTTTACCTCGGCAACATCCACGACCGTCAGCGGATAAATATGACCGCCATGCTCTCGGAAGACGATGGCGCCACGTTTCCGTACCGGCTGCTGCTCGACCCCCGTGACACCTCCTATCCTGACGCCGTAGAGGGTGACGACGGCACGCTTTATTTGATCTGGGATCGCGGCAGGTGTTACTTCAATGAGATCGTCTTTGCCCGCTTGAGCGAAAACGACATCCTTGCCGGTGAGATCAAAGCACGCAATTCCGTTTGCGGTCATATCATCAGCAAAAATCTGACTCCGCCGCCGGGATGCACCGCTGCCGAAATGGATTTATGGCGCACTGCGGACAGCGATTTGCGCTCTTTGCTCAAAAACAGTGCCGCTTCAGCGCTGTAATGCTGCCAGCAATTTGGTCTGCAGCTCTTTGATCTGCGGCAGTTTGGAACGGAAATCGCCGGATAATTCCTCCAGCGTCATAGCGTGCGCCGCTGCCGGAGTCAGCGACGGGAGCAGATATTCCGGAGCGAAAACGGAATAATAGTCCCCGAATTTGAACTCACTGCCCGTCACATTGCCGCTGAAACGCACATGGCGGTTGGGAATATCCAGCGCATCCGCCACGATCAAACCGTGCAGGGAACTGGAAAAGATCCGTTCGCAGGCGGCGATCTGTTTCAACACCTCCAGAGGCTCATCCAGCACGTCGATCACCACCGCCCCGGGGAATTGCGCCGCCAGAGATTTGACACAGTCAAGCTGTTGGTCACGGTAGTGGGGGATGATGCCGAGCGGGTATTTTTTAGCCGGTATTTTATCCAGCAGCAGCGGATAAAGCAGACCGCCGTCGCCGACGGCACAATCGCAGGGAGTTTGAGTAAGCTGTTCAATGATCTGACGGCTTCGGTGGCCCCGCAGGGCTTTGACCTCCAGTTTCCGGGTCAGCACCTGTCCCGGCGGCACGGCGGCGATAAAGCCGGATGACCACACCTGCAATGCCGGTTTGAAGTGACCGGAGAAGCGCTTCAGCACTGCATATTTTGAAGCGGTACACTTTTGCAGCAGACTGCCGACTCCGACTGCTTCAGCGTGGGCGAAGTCACTTTTTTTCAATTTGATATTGAAAATCCGTTCCCAGAGATACGGATTCAGCGCATCCCCGAAATTGCGGTGGTAAGTGGAATAGTAAAACGGGATCATTTTATTGCCGGAGGTTGAAAACTTCACTGGAAACACCTCTGCCGTCACAGCTTTGCAGGGTAATTCCGGCGGCATGATCCATGACTTTTGCCGCCGGGATCGCCGCAGGCGCCGCTGTTGCCGGCACGACCTGCCGCAATGGCGAGGAAGCCAGCGGCAGATATAATATGGCGCACACCAGCATGGCGGCAAATGCAGTTGCCAGAAATGCGACCACTTTATTCAGCACGACCGGCAGCGGCGTTTCCAAACCCTCACCGGCGATTTTGGCAAATACCGTATAACATATAAACGCCAGCAGCAATGCTCCCAACGGCACCGCTGCGATCTGCACATACCACGCCGAACCGGCAGAGATCATCCCGGACGAAACCGCCGCCAGCACCAGCCCGTTGCCGGTCACCGCCAGCGGAATTACGATCAGCAATCCGGCAACTGCCGTCAGCGCCCGCAGTGCGGAGCCGCCTTTTAATGCCATCAATCCGGCGATCAGTGCCACCACCGGTATCACCGCCATCAATATTATTTTCACCATTTTTCAAGCCTCCGTCTGCAATACAGATGAATTGGATTTTTCCTCCGGGGCGAAATATTCCCCGACCTCGGCAGAGTCGGTCACGCCGCGCGCCGCAAGTATCAGCATTGCCAATTCGCCATCATCCGGAACTGCGCTTGGCAAATCACGCTGACAGCGGCAAATCAATATACTGCCGGTGATTCCGGTGCCGCCGCACTCCGGACAACCGGTACGGCAGCTGACGGCGGCGGTATCAAGTTGATATTTATTCATTTCCGCTGGCACCTGTCCCCGGGCGGCGCAGACCCGGCAGAGCGTGGAACAGCGTACCGGAGTTACCGCCGCCAGCAGCAGTTGCGACACCGTTTGCCCCATACCGCTGCGCTCAAAGAAAGCGGCGGCATCAGCGGCAGTTTCATGGTTTTTCATATTGAAAATCAACACTCTGCCTGTTGCCGCCAATTGGAGCAGTTCCGGCAGTTCGGCAGTGCCGTCCCAGCTCATATCAACTGCGGCGAAGCGGTATTCCGGCATTGCCTGCAGCAATTCTGCCGCCGGGGTATCAGCGCCGCCGCCGGCGGATAAAGAGAGGATCCCGTCTTTCGTACCGTGCAGATCTTTGCCGAGCCGGATGACTTCTCCGTAAGCGGCAAATTTTTTGAGCAGCAGTCCGGTAAAAGTTCCGTCGCTGTCGCCGGTGACGGCGATCACTCCGCCCGCACCGGCAAGTGCGGTATTCACTGCTGCAGTCAGTACTTCCGGCAGCGGCACGTCATCCAGCGTGGAAACTTCGGATTTCCACTCCCGGAAATAAAAGGTCGCCCGCACGCCCAATTCGCCCAGCGAGGCAGTGAAAAGCGCACTGCGGATAAAAGTTTTACCGCACCGGACGAAAAAGTAACTTTTCTGCAATGCGCCGCTGCAATTTTCCATCCGGGCGATTTTGCGGAACAGCGCAATGATATTTTTGCCGGATTCCACCGGCAGGGTCTGCTGGGTCAGGATTTTGCCGCCGGAACTGAGAATTTTACATTGATAACCGGCGGCATCCGGACTCAACTGCAATGAATACGCCTGCTGCCGCAACGCAGTTTCCAGCAGTTCCGTTCCCGCCTGCAAAGTCCCGGTTTCGGCAGGCAGTGCGGCATATTTTTCCATTTCCGGCTGAAAAAATTCCCATTGCGGCAGCAATCCGGTTTCCGGCGCCAGATAAGGGGATAATTTCGCTTTGAGTTTGCTGTAAATCAGCCAAAACAGATAACCGGCGGCAAAAAGCGGCCCGGTAAAAATAATTCCGATGACCAGCAGTTGGCGCTTGCGTTCGGTGAGCGCCTCCATTTTGGCAACGATCCGCAGTGAAATCATCACGCCCGCGATGAAAACAAGCAATTTCCCCCATGCGGCAAAATCCGTGACTTCCAGCGCCCATTGCCGGGTGTTGCGGAAGTTTTCCCGGTCAAATTTGCGCTCTTTACCGAAACGGCTTTTGATCTCTTTGCGGATTTCCCCGGCGATTTCCGGAGTCAAAGCGGTCAAAATTTCCGGAGTGACCGTCATATCCATAGAAACCAGCGGACATTCCGGCAGTTCGCTCTCGTCCTTGTCCTCACCGAGTTTTTTGCTCATGGCGGCAAACCATGCCCGCCGCCAGTTGAGCAGTTTGGCATTGTCAGCGCCGACCAGCTCCCGGAGTTTGACCTCCCTGCCGCCGCCGATGAGAATGAGCAGAATATCAAAGTCAAACTCTTTCTCTCTCAACAACTGCTGCATCGGTGTCACTCCGGTGCAGTTGGCACGGTCTGCCGATGCCCCGGCAGAAATCAGCGCCAGACAGCGGTCACGGTCATGTTCTTTTACCGCATGGTGCAGCAGGGTATCACCATTGAAATCGGCTTTGGCGACCGCATCGTTTCCGGCGGTATCGCAGTGCAGTACCGGGCAGGAAACCTTTGCTGCCGGTGCGCTGTTTCCGGAACAAAGCACCGTCAGGAGCGCCACTGCGATCACCACCGCCACTGCCGCTGATACGGCATAAAAAATCAGCTGTTTGCGATAGATCCGCCACTTTGACACCGGTGGCGGCAGGACAAACGCTCCCGGTTGTGCCGCCTGTTCCAGACGCTGGGCGTAATCGGCCGCCGTCTGCGGGATACTGTTCACTGCGGCACCCGCCACTGCCGTATCGGGAGTTGCATCATCCGTCGTTTCGTCAATATCACGGAAGCGGGGAACCGGCTGGACTCCGGTTACAGCGGCGCTTTGAACCGTCTGACAAAACGGGCAGACCGCCGCCGCAGTACCGTCGGTTTCAAAATTATTCTGACAATTCCGGCAAATCATGTTTATCACCTTTTATCCTGTCACCGGATCGTCCGGTAGTTTGCCACCTCGGATTCATTTACCAGACCGGCATTGACCAGTTCGTCAAAGGATTTTTCCATCGTCTGCATACCCAGATTCTGATTGGTTTCCATCACCGATTGCAGCTGATAAATTTTATTATCCCGGATCAGTGCCTGTACCGCCGGAACTCCCAGCAGCACTTCAAACGCCGCCCGTCTGCCGCCCTGCACCAGCGGCAGCAGCCGCTGTGCCACCACCCCGGCAATGACATTGGCAAGCTGTACCCGGATCTGGTTCTGCTGTGCCGCCGGGAACACGTCAATGATGCGTTCCACGGTTTGCGCCGCACTGTTGGAGTGCAGTGTTGCCAGCACCAGATGGCCGGTTTCCGCCGCTGAAAGTGCGGCGGCGATCGTCTCATTGTCCCGCAATTCGCCGACCATGATTACATGCGGTGCCTGCCGCATCGCCGCCCGGACCCCGGCAGCAAACGAGAGGGTGTCTCTGCCCAGCTCCCGCTGTTCGATATAACTTTTTTTGTTTTCGAAAACGTATTCGACGGGATCCTCGATACAGATGATGTGTTTGTTTTCAGTGGCGTTGAGTTCGTTGATCAAACTTGCCAGCGTGGTGGTTTTGCCGCTGCCGGTGGGGCCGGTGATCAATACCAGTCCCTGGCGGCGCAGCATCAGTTTGGACAATGCCGGCGGCAGAAACAGCTCTGCCGGAGCCGGGATCCTGCCGGAGAGCAGTCTGCCCACCATTGCCGGAGTGCCGCGCTGGAAAAACGCATTCAAACGGAACCGCTGCGGCGTACCCAGATCGGCGGTAACGGCGAAATCCAACTCTTTGGTCTCCTCAAAAATCACCCTTTGAGTTTTGCCGATCACGCTGAAAATCAGTCTTTGCAGCTCTTTTTTGTCCAGGGCGGGCAGTTCCATGGGGACGAATTGTCCCCGGATCGCCAATACCGGCGGCGAACCGGCGGCGAGCAGGAAATCACTGGCGCCGGAGTTGACTGCGGCGGCAAAAATATCCCGCATACTCAAATTATCCAGCGTTTTCGACTGCTGTGCGGCACGCTCTCTTTCTGCCATTGCCACTCCGATATTCTGGAAAAACATCTTCAATTCATCGGGGTTGGAGGAGTTCTGCAAAGCGATCTCCCGGGTGACTGTCCGCTGCTGAACCAGTTTGAATAAAGCCGTATTGAAATCCTGCATCCCGGAAGTGTCACCGGTACGGAGCATTTGTTCCAAGCCGGCAATATCGTTTTTTTCGATCATGTTTTTGACCGTTGGAGTTGCCAGCAATATCTCCTGTGCCGGGATCAGCCCGGTGCCGTCGGCACGGGGCAGCAACCGCTGGGAAACGACTGCTTCAAGTGCCTGCGACAGATTGAATATCAACGCTTCACGGCTGCTTTCCGGACACATATTCACCAGCCGTTTGACCGTGCTGACCGCATCGGAGGTGTGCAATGTGGAAAAGACCAGATGTCCGGTCTGGGCGGCGGAAATGGCGATCTGCATGGTTTCCAGATCCCGCATTTCGCCAATGACGATCACATCGGGGCTTTCCCGCAGGGCGTTTTTCAGTGCCTCAGAAAAATTACCGCTCAATGAGTCGATTTCCCGCTGGGAGATCAGAGATTTTTTGTCCTGATGGATGTATTCGATCGGGTCTTCCAGAGTGAGAATGTGTTTCCGGCAGTTGTTGTTGATGTAATCAATGACGGCATTGAGCGTGGTGGTTTTGCCGCTGCCGGTGGAGCCGGTGATCAGCACCAGCCCGCGCGGCAGCAGGGCGATCCGGCGCATCTGCTCCGCCAGTCCGAGTTTTTCAAAATCCAGCGAATTGCCTGTCCCGATCGGGCGGGCGGCGAAACAGGAGCCATTGACGGAATCAAAGAAATTCAACCGGAAACGGTTCTGACCGTCGTAGGAATACGAGAGGTCGATGCCCCGGGTTTTCTCATATTTCTCCCTGCCGTCATCAGAGAGCAGATAATTGCGGAAATCGTCGATTTCTGCTGATGAAAATTCCGGAAATTCCACCTGCCGGATCTCTTTACCCACCCGGCACGAAGGAGATTTGCCGGCAGAGATAAAAAGATCGGTCACCTGATTTTCCAGTGCGAACTGGAACAACGTTTTTATCCGGAGCAGAACATCACCGTCACTCATCGCAGCAGTTTCCTTGAATTTAGGTTTTATTTGAACTTTTCATGATATAAATTAGGTGTATTTTTTATAAATGTCAATCTTTGATTCACCAAGTTACGGTTTTTTCAAACAAAAAACTCTGCCTGAAGTTTGAAAACAGCCGGTTTTATGCTATTTTATCGTGGTAATATATACTTGAATAACGGAGAAGTGTAAATACATGACAGCAAAACGGGTCGTCATCACCGGTCTCGGCGCAGTTTCCTGCATCGGCAACAGCGTAAATGAGATGTGGCACAATCTGATTTCAGGTCACAGCGGCATTGCTCCGTTGACGGCATTTGACACGACCGGATTCAGCTGCCGGATCGCCGGTGAAGTGAAAACTCCGGAACTGCCCTCGTTAAGCACCAAAGAAAAGCGGCGGATGGCACGGTTTCATCTGCTGGCAGTCGCCGCCGCCGAAGAAGCGCTGCGCCATGCCGGACTTGACCCGGCAGATCCGCTGGCAGACGGTACTGATCCTTTCCGTTTCGGTGTGATCGCCGGCAATTCCGCCGGCGGCGTGGATGTTTACGACCGCAATCTGCTGGCACTGCATGAGCGCGGCTGCGGGGCGGTGAGCGCCCTGTTTCTGCCGCTGTATATCGTAAACAGTGTCTCCGGGATGCTGGCGATCCGTTTTCATGCCCGCGGAGTGAACTTCACCCCGGTCAGCGCCTGCGCCACCGGATGTCATGCCGTCGGTGAAGCGTATAAAAGTATTCTCTGCGGTCAGGCGGATATGATCCTGACCGGCGGCAGTGAAGCGTGTATTTCCCCGGCATTGATCTCCGGTTTCCAATCGCTGACCGCTTTGAGCTGCCGCAACGATGATCCGGCGCATGCCAACCGCCCCTTTGACCGTGACCGGGATGGCTTCGTCCTCGCTGAAGGTGCCGGTTTTCTGGTGCTGGAGGAGCTGGAACACGCCCGCCACCGGGGAGCGCAAATTCTGGCGGAGATCAGCGGTTACGGCGCAACCTGCGATGCCTACCACATCACCAGTCCGGCTCCCGACGGCTCTGCCGATGCCCGGGCGATGAGCGATGCCATGAAACAGGCCGGAATCACTCCGGAGCAGGTCGATTACCTCTGCGCCCACGGCACCGGAACGATCGTGAACGACCTCTATGAATCCCGGGCGATCAATGCGGCATTCGGTGAATATGCCGCCGCACTGCCGGTGAGCAGTATCAAAAGCATGACCGGCCATTCGCTCAGCGCCGCCGGAGCATTGGAAAGCATCGCCTGCGTTATGGCGATCCGGGAAAACACCATCCCGCCGACGGCGAATTGCGATAACGTCGATCCGGAGTGTCATATCAACGTCGTCCGCGGTCAGGCTCTGCACCGGCAGGTCGATCATGTGCTGAACAACGCCCTCGGATTCGGCGGACACAATGCGGCATTGATATTCAACAGATATAAGGAAATATGATCATGGCAAATTCTGACAATTCCCCGGCGCCGCTGGCGCTGGTCATCGGCGGCTGTACCGGGATCGGCAAAGCCGTTTCACTGCGGCTGGCAGCAGACGGATTTGATATCGTCGCCACCAGCAGAAAAAGTTCCGCCGCCAGCGCTGAAGTCGCTTCCGGAGTCGCCGCCTGCGGGCGGCAGTTCCGGCTGCTGGAATTCGATGTCTGCGACCGGGAAAGATCCCGGCAGGTGCTGGGCGAAGCATTTGCTCAACAGACTCCGGATGTGGTGGTTTACAATGCCGGGATCGCACAGGATAATTTATTTGTTTTTATGGAAAATTCCCAGTGGGATCAGGTTTTGGACACCAATTTGAACGGATTTTTCAACACCGTTCAGCCGCTGGTTTTCAGTATGCTGGCACAGCGGCGGGGCAGGATCATCGTGATCTCCTCCGCCAGCGGTCAGACCGGACAGGCGGGGCAGGTCAACTACTCCGCCAGCAAAGCCGGTTTGATCGGCAGTGTCAAAGCGCTCGCCCGGGAAGTCGGCCGCAAAGGTATTCTGGTCAACGCCGTCGCCCCCGGACTGATCGCTACGGATATGATCAAAGATCTCCCCGTAAACGAGATGGTCAAACTCATCCCGCTGCACCGGGCGGGAGAAGTTGAGGAAGTCGCCGGAGTGGTCAGTTTCCTTGCCGGTAAAGATGCTTCGTACATCACCGGTCAGGTGATCGCCGTCAACGGCGGTCTGGTGATTTGAGGAGTCAGGAGTAAATATCATGGGTTCCCGGGCAGCA
Organism: Lentisphaerota bacterium; assembly: GCA_015061865.1. GTDB lineage: Bacteria > Verrucomicrobiota > Lentisphaeria > Victivallales > Victivallaceae > UBA1784. The sequence goes on along the minus strand of SUVU01000001.1, from coordinate 24,025 downwards.
CTGGTCGTCGGCAGCGGATGTTCAGGTCTGATGCTGGCGGCACTGTTGGCAAAAAGCGGTCAGGAGGTGGTTCTGGTGGAGAGCCAGAGTACCCCCGGCGGCTATTTGCGCCGTTTTGTCCGGGAAAAACAATTCTGGGATACCGGTTATCACTTTACCGGCGGCAGTACCGGGATCATGCCGCAGCTGCTCGCTTTGATCGGGGTGGAGAGCAGCAAAATCAAATTCACGCCGCTTGACCACCGGATATTCATTCCCCGGGCCGGTGTGGATATGGTACTGCCCGGGAATTGCGGATTCGACGGCTGTGTGGCAAGTTTCGCGGCGATGTTCCCGAAAGAAAAAGATCAGTTGAGCCGCTATCTTGACATTGAAAGATCCGTTTGGGAAACCACCCCATTCAACACTCTGCTCCGCACACCGCAGCAGGGTTTGGAACTCTCTGACTGGGATTTTAAAACGGTGGCCCAGACTGCCGCCGAGTGCGGTTTGTCACCTGAAGCGCAGGCGGCGGTGAATTCCTTTGCCATGTGCCACGGCTCATTGCCGCAGGAGGCGCCGATGAGTTTTCACAGCCGGGTAAGTTATCTGATGCACACCGGCTTGTCCAGAGAGGAAAACGGCGGGGATGCGATCATCGCCGGTTTTATGAAAACCGCTGAAAAATACGGCATCCGGCTGTTGTGCAATACCACTGTCGCCGAAATCCGTGCCGTCGGCGGCGATTGCCGGGAAGCGGTATTGACCAATGGCGAAGTGGTGGCAACTTCCGGGATATATTTCACCATCCATCCGTCAGCGGCGATGCCGCTGCTGCCGCAGGAGTGCCTGACGCCGTCCATCCAACGGAGAATCAGACGGATGACCGAATCATGCAGTTTCATCACCGCATATTTCAATGTCGATGACACGGCGGATTTTACCGCCCAGCTCGCCGACCGTTTCACCGGGATCGACCTCGATGAAATGCTCCGTGCCACTGATCCGGCAGTCTACGGCACCGGCATCATGCTGCATAAAGAGAGCGATTTTGACGGCAATATCCGGAACGCCATTACTGCGTTCCGGACGGCGGCGTGCGGAACTCCGGCGGGATTTCCGGTGACTCACCGCGACCGGCTGGCTTCGCCGGAGTATCAGGCGTATAAAGCGCAGAAAACTTTGGAGATCGAAAACGATATTTTAGCTGTATTTCCGCAATTTGCCGGCCATCTGCATCAGGTGGAATCCGGTACGCCGCTGACCAATCTGACCTGGCAGCCGCCGACCGGCAGTGCTTACGGGGTGCGGTGCATCTGCGGTCAGACCCGGATCTCCGGCAATATTCCAGGGACAAATTGTTTTATCGCCGGACAGAGTTCGCTGGTTCCCGGAGTCATGGGGGCAATGCTTTCCGGCGTGTCGCTGTTTTATCAGCTGGCAGGAGAACAGCTTTATCATAAAATTTTACGTCAGGCAGGAATATAATTCAAATAACAGGGGGTGTGGGAGTGAAAAAACGCAGAGCAGTCGTCACCGGTATCGGCGTCGTCAGTCCGCTGGGCAACAGCGTCAGCGCCATGTATGAAGCATTAAAAGCCAACCGTTCCGGTATCAGAGCCATGCCGGAGTGGAAAGATTACTTCGGCAAAGTCATCGGTGCCGCCCCGGTCACTCTGGATGATGCCCAGGTGAAAAAAATCAACCGCAAAGTCCGCCGGACGATGGGCAATGCCGCACTTTTTGCCGGACTTGCCGCATTGGAAGCCGTGGGGCAGAGCGGACTTGATCCGGCGCTTTTCGGCACCGGCAGAGTGGCGACCGTGATCGGTTCGACCATCGGCAGTGCTTCGGGCATGAGCGAAGCGTGTATCGCTGAAGTCACCGGCAGAAAAGAGGAATTGTCGGCGGGGTCGTTTTTCAAACTGATGAGCCATTCGGCAAGTTTCAATGTGGCGGATATGTTCGGCATCAACGGCGTACAGCTTTCGCCGTGCAGTGCCTGTGCATCCGGCTTGCAGGCGCTGGGCAGCGCACTGGAACTCATCCAGTTGGGCAAAGCCGATGTCGCCATTTCCGGCGGCACCGATGAAAGCACCAGTCTGGTCGTTTCATCATTTCAGATGCTTTACGCTCTGGCAGAGCGTGAGACTGACACCCCGGAACTGCTCTCCCGTCCCTTTGATGCCGACCGGGAGGGGCTGATTTGCAGTGAAGGCGCCGGTATCCTCGTCGTGGAGGAGCTGGAACACGCTCTGGCACGCCAAGCCCCGATCCTGTTTGAACTTGCCGGTTACGCCACCAACTGTTCCGGCTGGCACGTCAGCCATTCCGACGAAAAACAGATCGCCAGATGTATGCTCACGGCGCTGGCAGACGGCGGCATTGCCCCGGAAGAGGTGGATTATATCTCCGCCCATGCCACCGGTACTGTCGTCGGCGACCGTGCCGAAGCCGCCGCTATCGCTGAAATTTTCGGTGATAAAGTGCCGGTTTCCAGTCTGAAAGGTCACCTCGGTCACACCCTCGGCGCTTCCGGAGCATTGGAACTCGGCGCCGTGGCGGGAATGATGGCGGACGGTCTGGTGCTGCCGACCCGGAATCTGCAAAACGTCAGTGACTGTGCCGGCATCTGGCTGCCGCAGGAGCCGCTTAAACGGGAAATCAACTGCTTTCTCAAAAACAGCGTGGCTTTCGGCGGGGTGAATACCTCTCTGGTCTGCCGCAAACTTTAAGACCGGGATCCCCCGTATTTTTTACTTTTAGCAACAAATGAACAGATGATGATTTGTAAAAAACGACTTCGGCAGTATATTATGGCGTTGGGTTGTGTACTTTTGCAAAACAGATAACATTAATAATAACGGGGTTTTTTATGGAAAGAGCAAAAATCGAACAGGCGGTAAATTCCATTTTTATCAACCGGTTTGAGTTTGAAGCGGAAGAATTGACCGCTGACAAACGGATTTTTGAAGATTTGGAGCTGGACAGTCTGGATGTGGTGGATATGATCGTGGGTCTGCAGCAGAAATTCGGCGTGCAGCTGCGGGAAAATAAAGATATCCGCGCCGCCCGTACCCTCGGCGATGTTTACGACGTGTTTGAAAAACTGATCGCTGAACACCCGGAAATCGAACAGAAACTGGCGGAATAAACCGTTTCCGGCTGTTGCACCAGTTATGATATTGCTGAAAAATATTCTGATCCACTTGCTGACGGCGGCGTTTTTCGTCGTATTCTGGGTTCCGGTGCTGCTGACACTGCCGTTGTGGTGGTTTCTGCCGCAGCGGGCGCATCTGGTGCGTAAACTGCTGGTGATTTTCGGCAGGATCGTGGTCAAAGTCATCTGGCGGATGTTTTTCAAAGTCCGCTATGAGGACGTCCGGCAGGATAAAAGCACCGGCGGCAGGATCATTATCGTCAACCACCGGGCGGCTTCGGATGCGTTTCTGGTCGGCATGATGGGCGAGTGCTGCGCCCAGACCGTCAACGGCTGGCCCCTGCGGAACCTGATCCTCGGCCCGGTGGCACGCATGGCGGGGTATCTGGATATCACCCGCATGGATTTTGAGGAGTTGAAACAGCGTGCGGCGGAAATTTTTGCCGCCGGAGATGTGATAGTTTCGTTTCCGGAAGGCACCCGTGCCGGATCACGGCAGATGAATGTTTTTCACAGCGGCATATTTCATCTTGCCAGAGAGTTGGACGTGCCGCTGGGGATTTTGTGCATAGCCGGCAACGAGGAGATGCCTGACCGCAAGTTCCGTTACCGGAAATTTCATGATATTCTGGTGCGGCGCCTGCCGGATGTGACTCTGGAAACAGTGCGGCAGATGCCCAGTGCATTTGCGTTGAAAAAAGCGGTGAATTTGATGATGAAGGAGGAGCTTGCCCGCATGGACAGGCAGTTGGACGATGAGAAACAGATTTGACTTGAACGACGATTGCAGTATGCTCTCTGCCGCAGAAATCACACAGCTGCAAAACAAATTACTGGCAGAGCAGATCGCATATTGCCGGCAAAATTCCCCGTTTTACCGGGAACGTCTCAAAAACCTGCCGGAACGGGATTTCGATACCGGTTTTTTGCAGGATATTCCTGTGACCACCAAAAATGATCTGGCTTTGCACAACGAAGACTTTTTCGCCCTGCCGATGCGGGATATCGCCGATATTTGTTTTACCAGCGGTACGACCGGCGAACCGTGCAAAATCGTCTATTCGGCAAGCGACCTCGACCGGCTGGCATACAATGATGCCTGCGGCTTCAAAGCCGCCGGGATCACGCCGGAGGACAAAGTCCTGCTCACCTGCACCATCGACCGCTGTTTCATCGCCGGACTGGCGTACTACGGCGGCGTGGTCAAACTCGGTGCCGCCGCGATCCGCAACGGTCTGAATACCGTGGCCAGCCACGCCCAGATCATCCGCAGTGTCAAACCCGATGCCATTGTGGGCGTCCCCAGTTTCATCGCCAAACTCGGTCAATATCTCGCCGATGAAAAAATCGACGCTTCTTCGGTCAAAACCATCGTCTGCATCGGCGAACCCGTCCGTACCCGCAGTATGGAATTGACCCCGTTGGGACGCAAAATGGAGTCCTTCTGGCCCGGGGCGGTGCGTTCGACCTATGCTTCCAGTGAGATCGTCACCAGTTTCACCGAATGTCAGTGCTGCTGCGGCGGTCATCCGCCGGCTGATCTGGCGGTGGTGGAGATCCTCGATGAAGCGGGCAACCGGGTGCCGGACGGCGAAGTCGGCGAAGTGGTCGTCACTCCGCTGGGGGTGACCGGGATGCCGCTGCTGCGCTACCGCACCGGCGACACCGCATTTCTGCTCCCCGAACCGTGCCGCTGCGGCAGACACACCAAACGTTTGAGTCCCATTCTGGGGCGCAAAGCGCAAATGCTCAAAGTCCACGGGACGACTCTTTTTCCCAATGCGTTTTTCCATGTGCTTGACCAGCTGGAGGCGGTGAGCGAATATTATATGGAAGTTTCCGGCGACGCGCTGTCGGATGAGATCACGATTTTTGCAGCGCTGAAAGAGGGGGCAGCTCTTACTGCCGGAGAGATTTCTGAAGCGATGTACAACCACACCCGCATCCACGTCCCCGTGAATGTGATCCCGCAATCTGAAGCGCAGAAGCGGGTATTCGGGGTCTCCCGCAAGCCGGTGCGTTTTTTTGATTTCCGCAGGAGATGAGCATGATCAAATTTGAGGCAAAACAATTTGACTACTCCGTTGAGGAGGTGTTGAGTGCGGCAAAAGAGGGCAGACTGCTCTCGGCAGAGATCGAATTCAACCGCCGGTGCAACTACCGCTGTCCGTACTGCTACGCTTCCGGTGATTATAAAGACACGGTGCTGGATTCTGCCGTTGCCGCAGATGCCATCCGTCAGGTCGCCGCACTCGGCGCCCGCAAAATCGTTATTCTCGGCGGCGAACCGCTGTTGTATCAGGAGTTGAAAGAAAAAATCAAACTGATAACTTCGCTGGGCATGGCGGCGGAAATATTTACCAACGCCGCACTGATAACCCCCGAATGGGCGGAATTTTTTCTGGAATACGGCTGCCGGGTCGTGGTCAAACTCAACTCTCTGCGCCCGGAAGTCCAGGAGCAGTTGACCGGTGTCCCCGGAGCATTGGATAAAGCGCTGAATGCCATCAGGATCCTGAAAGCCGCCGGATTTGACCGCGCCCCCGGGCAGCTGGTCGCCAGCAGTGTGATCTCCAGCGCCAATGCCGATGAAGTGGTCGATTTGTGGAAGTATCTGCGCCGCAACGACATCAAACCGTATTTGGAGATCATGACCCCGCAGGGCAGACTGCTGGAAAACCGGGATTTGGAAGTGCATCCGACCCGGTTGCGGGAGATTTTTGAGGAAATTGCCGCATTTGACCGGGAGATGGGCTTTGAGTGGGAACCCCAGCCGCCGCTGGTGGGGGCGAAGTGCCTGCGCCACCAGTATTCCTGTGTGATCAGCGCCAACGGCGACATCATTCCCTGCGTGGGCTTGACGGTGAAACTGGGCAATATTTATGAACAGCCGCTGCGGGAGATCCTGCAAAACAGCGTGGTGCTTGCCAAACTTAAAGACTTCCGCAATACGATCAAAGGCCCCTGCAAAAGCTGTGAAAAAGCCGACAGTTGTTACGGCTGCCGGGGGGCGGCGTATCAGTTGACCGGCGATTATCTGGCCTCTGACCCGCTGTGCTGGAAAAACGGCGAGCTGCTGAATTTGCCGCCGGCACTGCCCTGTGCGGCATCCGACTGGATCCCGCACCGCAAACCGATGCTGATGGCACGGACATTGCGGGAGGTCGGGGAAGTTTCAGTTATTGATGCGGTCATCGACGATGAAAATATCTTTCAGGACGGCGAATTTCTGGACAATGATGCGGTTCCGGAGATCGCAGCCCAGGCGTGCGCCTGCATCGGTTTCGCCGATGGCGGCAGAAAAACGCAGGGCGTGCTGACCGGTCTGCGCGATTGTGAACAATTCATCCGGCTGAAATACGGCGAAACTATCACAGTACATCTCCGTGAAACTGCTGAAATAGATGCGTTTCACACGTTGGAATATCAGGTTTTCAACGCCGAAGGCCTGTTGAGCGCCAAAGGAGAATTTGTGGTATGCGAAAATATCTGACCGTACTGCTTTGGCTCTTTATCCTGCTGTTTCCGGGAACAATGCCGGCAGTGGAAAATATTACCGGCATCGAGGCGGAATTCACCCAGACCCGGCAGCTTAAAGATTTGGATATGAGTGTTTCGTTCCGGGGATTCATGCGCTGTGAACCGGGCAAGCGGCTGAAATGGGCGGTACGGGAGCCGGTGGCGGCAGTGACGCTGATCGAAGCGGATAAATTGACCCATTTTGACCTCCAGAGCCGCACCACTGCCGTGGTGGATGCCGGGAAGATCCCGCTGTTGAAACTGATGAACCGCAACCTCAACGGCTGGATGACCGGCGACGAAAAAATCCTGGCGGAGAATTTCACCGTTTCCCGCCCTGATGCCCGCACTTTGCAGCTGACTCCGCATGATTCGGTATCCCGGGCAATGATGAGTGCGGTGCAGATCACTTTCGGGGAGCATGCCCGTGAAGTAAAACAGATCCGGATCACCGAAAAATCCGGCGAGATCACTGAAATTTCTTTTTCTGCGGTGAAATTCAATCCCCGCTGGAGCGAAGCAGACTGGAAACTTGACCTCAAATGAGCATGTCCCATTTCAAAAAAAGCACCGTTACGGCGGTAATTCTGCTGCTGCTCATCATCGCCGGTATTCCGGGCATTATCAAAGCCCGCTATTCCAATGATATTTCCCGGCTGTTTCCGGACGGTTCGGAGTCGGCAAAGACGTTCCGGGTGGTCAATCAGGCGCATCTGGCAGACACATTTCAGCTGGAATTCATCGCTCCGGAGGGCAAAATCGGTCAATATCAGGAGCAGTTGCGGCAATATGCGGCGAAACTGCGGAGTGATAAACGGATCAAATATCTCCATTTTGAATTGCCTGCCGACCGGATCACGGAATTGCTCCCGGCACTGCCGGAGCTGGTCGTCCGCCAGATCCCGGCAGCGGGTTTGAATGAGTGCGAACCGGCGCAGACAGTACGCAGTACCATGAGCCAACTGGCGACCCCCGCCCCCGGGGCGGCGGCGCGGCTGCGCAATTCGCCGCTGGGACTGGAACGGCAGATTTTTGCCAAACTTGAACGTTTGAACCGGGCATCGGGGGTAACAGGCAGCCATGAATATGGTTTTCTGACGGATGAGTCCGGCAGCCGGGCGCTGATGATATTTGAAGCAGACATCCCGCTGGGCGAAACGGCGCAGGCGGCAAAATTGCTCACCGATATCAAAGCCATGTTCGGCGAACTGCCGGAGGGATTGAGTTACCGGGTACACTCCGGGACTCTGCACTCCATCGGCAATGAAAAAGTGTTGAAACATGACTCCACGCTTGCCGGGATCGTGTCGGTGATATTTTTTGTGATCCTGATGGCGCTTTTCGGGCGCAGCCGGCACGATGCCAAAGCGTTGTGGATATTGCTCATCCCGCTGGCAAGTTCTCTGCTGTCATTCGGGATCGTCAGCTGGATTTTTCCGGAAGTATTTCTTTTTGTCATCGGCTTGGGCAGTTGTGTGGCGGGGCTGGTCGTCGATCAGGGCATCCACGTTTATATCGCCTGCCGCAGCGGGGAGCCGCACCAAAAACTGCGGGCGCTGGTCAGACCGATGGTGATTTCCACGGTCAGCAGTTGTGCGGTATTCATACTGCTGGCATTCACAGAGATCGCCGCTTATATTCAATTGGCGGTTTTTGCGTCATTGTCACTGACTTTCAGCACCCTGATTTCACTGCTGCTGCTGCCGGAACTGCTGAAATTCCGGTCAGTGGAGAAAAAACCGGTACTGCCGTCATACACTGCGGCGGGACACCGTACTGCGGCAATGATTTCGCTGATACTGCTGGTGTGCGGCGGCGTGTGGGGCATGAAACGGCTGAATTTTGACCTTTCCATGACCGCACTGGACGGTACGCCGGAGGACATTCTCGCTCAAGAGGCGGATTTCCGGCGGGTCTGGATGAAAGAACACCGTTCTCCGGCGATTCTGGCGGTGCTGGACGGCGATGAACAAAGTGCGCTGCTGAAACTGGAAAAGTACGCCGGTAAACTTGCCGCTTCCGGGGTCGATGCGGTACTGCCGCCGCTGGCATCTGAAATGAAAAACGGGCAGATCATGGCAACTTACCGCACTGCGGCGGCACAGCAGCAAATCGCTGAACTGCGCCAGAAAACGGCAGCAGAGTGCCGGAAATACGGATTGCCGGAAAATTTCTATGCTCCGGTATTTGATGCATTGAGCAAACCGGGGGCAAAAGATTTCCGCACGCCGGCAGTATTGCAGGATATCCAGCAGCGCATGGTCAAATCGCGCTCCGGCAAAACGGTCGCTATGGCACTGCTGCCCGATGATCCGGCGCAGACTGAAACCATCTGCCGCACCATCGCAGACGATCCAAATGCGGCACTGCTGTCGGCTCATGCATTCAAATATCTGGTCAAAAAAGATCTCGGCGGCAGATTCGCCAAACTGCTGCCGTGGGGGTTGGCACTGGCGCTGGTGCTGGGATTTTCCGTCCGGGGCAAACTGGCGGTTTTGACGGCGCTGCCGGTGGTGCTGGCGATATTGAGTTTGAGTGCGGTATTTGCATTATTTCAAATCCCGGTCACTCCGGCGGTATTGTTTGCGCTGATCCTGCTGACCGGGCTGGCGGTGGATTACGGCGTATATGCGGTGCATCAACTGCGTTCCGGGGATACTTCATTGCGTCAGGCGATGCTGTTGTCAGCATTGACCACGGCGCTGGGAGCCGGCAGTCTGATTTTTTCCGGTCATCCGGCATTGTCCGGTACGGGGCTGGTGCTGGGCATCGGGATCGCCGTGGCGGGATTTACCGGAATTTACCTGCTCCCGGTGCTGATGACATTGAAACGGCGTTCCATCTCTGCTCCGGCGGTTTTACTCTGTCTCTGCGGCACATTGCTTGGCGGCTGTGCCTCCACCCCGGGCAGAGCCGTTGCTCCGGCACTGCCGGCAGGCGGCAGTTTCACTCTGCACTCACCGGGGACGATCGGCAACGGCGAAAGCGTGCTGCCGGTGCTGTTTGCCGCCAAAATCGACCGGAACCGTCAGGAAGTTTCGGTGGTGGTACTCAATTCGTCCGGGATGAAATTATGTACGCTGTCCAATGTTGACGGTGCGGAATTTGAGTTGCTCTGTCCGCCGCAATTCCGGGATGCGGCACGGTTTCTGGCGGATGATCTGGCGGCGATCGCACTGTCCGGCACGATGCCGGACGGCGGCAGTGAATTCAGCAGTACCCCGGGCAGACTTGCTTACTGCGCGCGGCACTGGTGGTATGGGACGAGAAAAATAAATTTGAAAAATATTGTTTATAAAATGGAGAAACAACCGTGAAACGATCAGTGATAAGTGCTTATTTGCATGAACATCTGACCGATTGCCGTCTGACGGATGCGAACACCGTCACCGGAAAAATCGTATTTACTCCGGATTTTCCGGGTTTTGCCGGACACTTTCCGGGGCATCCGCTGGTGCCGGGGGTCTGTCTGGTCGAAACTGTGCGCTGTACGCTGGAAAAAGCCCTGCACAGCAATCTGGTCATGGTCAAAATCAAATCCTGCCGCTTCCGGGCGCAGGTACTGCCGCAGATGAGCGTTGAGATGAAATTGACGGTAAAAGAGTTGTCCGCCACGCAGTACCAGCTGCAGGGAGAGATGTTCAATGACGGCAATTCGCTGCTGCGGGTCTCCATGATCGTGGAAAAAGGAGAGTAGTCATGCGCCGTAAAAAAGAGTATTTCACCTGTGGAGCCAACGATCCGCAGCCGGTTTCAGTTTCCGTCAGCCGCCGGGTGGCATTCAGCGAAGTTGATGCGATGGCGGTCGCATGGCACGGCAATTATCTGCGCTTTTTTGAAGCCGCACACACGGAATTGATGCAGAAAATCGGTCTTGGTTACGAGGAGTATTACGCCGCCGATCTTGCGGCGCCGATGGTGCAGAGCCATGTGGATTACCTTTCGCCGTTGAAACTGGATGAATTGTTCACCGTGACCGCCACGATGTATTTCAATGAAGGCGCCCGGCTGGACATCGCTTATCAGATCACCGGCGAAGACGGCAGGATCTGCGCCAGAGGCTACACGGTACAGATGTTTTTCGGTCTGCATGACCACGAAGTCTTTATTCTGGTGCCGCCGCTGGTGGAAAAAATGCACAACCGCTGGAGAAACGGGGAATTCCATGAGTGAAGTGGTTTTGCTGAACGATATTTTTATCACCTGCACCGCTTTTGCCGGACCATTCGGCAGTGATCTGACCACGGTTGCCGATGCGCTGTTTGACCGGCGGACGGCATTTGCCGTGCCGGAACACTTTGACAGCGGCGGCAAAGTGCTGGGGCTGGATGCGGATTTGAAAAATTCCGGCCCCTGCCGGGCATTGCAGCTGGCGCACAAACTGCGGGCGGTCTATCCGCAGCCGGTGCCGCCGGATACGGTGCTGTTTCTGGCGACTACCGTGGGGGCAGTGGAATTGACCGATAATGAACACGACGGCTGTCAACTGCTGCTGGCGGAATTGCAAAAACTTTTCGGTATCCGCAGTGCCGTGCTGGTTTCGGCGGCGTGTGCGTCCGGACAGTTGGCGGCGCAGTGTGCGGCACAACAGCTGGCACGCGGCACCTGCCGTCATGCGCTGGTGGTGGGGCTGGATGCGGCTTCGGAATTTGTGTTTTCCGGCTTTTCAGCGCTGGGTGCAGTTTCACCTGCGGTGTGCCGACCGTATGATGCGAACCGGGACGGTCTGACGCTGGGCGAAGCGGCGGCGGCGGTCTTTATGGAGCGCGGCGGCAATGCCATCGGCAGGATCGCCGGATACGGCGGCAGCTGTGATGCGGCGCATATCACCGCCCCGGATCTCACCGGCAGATCGCTTGCCGCCGCATTGAGTATGGCGTTGAAAAATACTGATGTTGCCGACATCGGCGGGATCATCGGCCACGGCACCGGGACATCTTACAATGACACCGCAGAATTAAATGCGCTGAAAACGGTGTTTCCGGCACTGCCGCCGCTTTATTCGCTCAAGGGTAATTTCGGTCACACTCTCGGTGCGACCGGAGTATTGCAGCTGGCGCTGGCGCTGGAATTTTCCCGCCGCAGGCAATTGCCCGGACAGTGCGGTTTGCAAACGCCCGATCCGCTGGCAGGCACTGCCGTTGCTCCGGAAAAGCGCCGTTGTGCCGGAAAACAGATTTTGACCGTAAATGCCGGATTCGGCGGCTTGAACAGCGTATTGCTGATGGAGGCATTATGAAGTGTATCGGTGGAGCATTATTGCTGAATAACGAAGCCAAAACGTACCGCAGCAAACGCTCGTGGTGCAATTTCGCTTCGCTCAATGAGTTGCGTTTACAGCTGCTTAAGGAGCCGGGAATGGCTCAACTGGACTGGGAAGATTTCGGCAGAGGGGCGACGCCGGTCAGGCAGATCATGCTCGGTGCGGCGCTGACGGCTCTGGATGCGCCGGAAACCGATTGGAACAACTGCTCCTGCATCGGCTGGAACGGCGACGGCTGCAAACGGGAAAATGTGCGGTATTTTGCCGATTATCTGGACTCCGGGCGCAGTGGCGGCAGGGGCAGTCTGTTTGTGCCGACTTTGCCGTCGATCCCGGTTTGTGAAGCGGCGATCATGCTCGGTTGTCACGGCGGCGGAGCGTACTTTACCACCGGAAGATCCACCGGACAGCTCGGTGCATTGCTGCCGCTGAACGGTGAAAAATACCTTCTTACCGGGGAGATTACTGCCCGCTGGTGTGCAGTGATGCTCTGGGATACCGGTATTGCCGGGACGATTCCGGAGGCAGAAAATCTCTGCGAACTGTTTCAGAGGAGTGCCCGATGAGAATTGCCGGTGTGATCCCGCTTTACAATCATGGAAATACCGTGGCGGCAGTGGCAGAGAAGTGCAAATGCTTTCTCAGCGACGTGCTGGTCATTGACGACGGCAGCAGCGACCTGCCTGTCGGAACGGTGGCGCGAATCACCGCCGCCGGGGTGGAATTGATCCGTTTGGAGCGCAACCGGGGCAAAGGTTTTGCCCTGAAAACCGCCGCCGGGATCCTGGCAGAGCGCGGTTTTGATTATATGATAACTCTGGATGCCGACGGTCAGCATGACCCGGAGGATATTCCGGAATTTTTAAGGGTTCTGGCATCCCGCAACGATTGTGTGATCGTCGGCTGCCGGGATTTCACCGCCCCCAATGTGCCTGATTCCAGTAAATTCGGCAGGAAATTTTCCAATTTCTGGGTCAAACTGGAAACCGGTCACAGCTGCGGCGACACCCAAAGCGGCTTCCGTGCTTATCCGGTGGCGGCGGTGAATTCGCTGAAATTGTACTGCAACCGCTATAATTTTGAGATCGAAGTGCTGGTCAAACTGCTCTGGGCCGGGTATGAATGTGTGGATCTGCCGATCCGGGTGACTTATCTGCCGGGCAAAAAACGCATCAGCCACTTCCGCAAAGGTGCGGATAACTGGCGCATTTCCTGGCTGCACACGTTTCTGGTTGCCCGGCAGCTGCTCTTTATCCCGCATAAAAAACTGATCGTGCGTCCGCCGGAATTCGATCCCAAACTGCTCCGCCACCCGCTGAAACTGCTGCGGGCAGGATTCCGGGAAAATCCCTCGCCGGAAATGCTCGGTGCCAGTGCCGCCGTCGGCTCGTTTCTGGCGGTGTTGCCGCTGTTTGCACTGCATACGGCGGTCATTCTGTATGTCACGGTCAAATTGAAACTGGACCGGCTCATGGCGCTGTCGTTCCAGAATATTTTTATGCCTCCGGTGGTGCCGTTCATCTGCATCGAATTGGGATATTTTCTCCGTCACGGCTATTTCCTGACGGACATAGATTGGCGCAACTGGAGTGTGGAACTGCACTTGCGGCTGTGGGAGTGGACACTGGGCAGTCTGCTGCTGGCGCCGGTTTTTGCGGCGGTAAGTTATCTGGTGGTCTACGCAGTTGCCAAACGGATCCAGAGGAAAAATCATGAGCAGAACTGACCATGCCCCCAATTTGTCCGCTACCCGCGGCAGTGCGCTTGGGATCTGGTTTTTCCGGGTGCTGATAAAGTGTGGGGCGTACCAAATCGCATTACTGCTGGCGCACTGCGTGGCGTTTTGTTACGCCTGTTTTGACCGGCAGGCGTTTGCAGCGGCGCGCGGGTATCTGGAGCAGAGATTCCCGGCAGATAAAACTTCCGCTTGCAAAATGCGGCGGCACTTTTACCGTCTGGTTGCGGCACTGGCGTGCAATCTCTGCAGTGCCTTTGCCCTTGCCTGCGGCAGAAAGATCGCCGTGGAGGAGCGCAATAAACCGGAGTTCGACGGCGGTATGGTGATCGTGCTGGCACATTTCGGCTGCTGGCAGGTTTCGATGCCGCTGCTGCAGACTCCCGGCCATGAAGCGTATATCATGGTGCGTCCGGATAAAAACGGCAATCTGGATAAATTTCTGGCGCTCGGCGGTGGAAACGATTTGCACGTCATTGATACCGAAGGATTTTCCGGCGGTCTGGTCGAAGCTGCCGCCGTGCTGGACAACGGCGGCACAGTCATTATCATGGGCGATCGTGCCGTAGATGCCGCCGGCAGTGCCAAAGTCCCGTTTTTAGCCGGCGAACTGGAATTGCCGCTCTCCCCGTGGATGCTGGCGGCACGCAGTCAGAAGCCGGTGGTGGTGCTTTTTGTCGATTGGGAAAATGAAAAGCGGCAGAAAATCATTCTGGACTACGATACGTCCATCGCCGTTCCCGCCATCGGTGACCGCCGCATCCGTCCGGCGGATGTGCAGACGATGCTCGTTGCTTACGCCGCCAGACTGGAGGAGCGCTGCCGCAAGGCACCGTACAGCTTTTTCCGTTTCGGCAATGAGAAAACCACGATTAATCCACCGGAAAAGTTGTAAAAACCATGCTGTAATGCTATAATATATCAAGAACCGATAAATGTGGAGATAAAATGATGAACGACACTAATGAATTCCGCAGAGAATTAAAAGAAAATCTGGTCGATTGGCTGCAGTTGATGGATAAAACCGCCGATGATATCAAAGATGATGAACCGCTGTTCAAAACCGGTCTGGGGCTGGATTCTCTGGATGCCGTGGAGATCGTGGTATTGATGCAGCGCAAATACGGCATCCCCCAGAGCGAAGTGGAGAACAAACGGGAAATTTTTGCCACGTTTGCCACGCTTGCCGACTTTATCGCCGCCAAACGCACCAAATAATTTAATTTCGCCATGACTGAAGCAGGAATCAGCGGTATCGGCATCCTCTCTGCCGTCGGCAGCAATCTGCCGGAGACCAGAGCCAATCTCTGGAGCGATACTCCGGTGCTGCCCCGATTGCCCCGCCGGATCGAAACGGAGTTGCCGCTGCCGGTTTTTGAGGTCGCTGTGCCGGAAAAACCGGCAGACTTCCCCGGCGGTCATCCGCTGTTTTTTCTGATGCAGGTCGTCACTGAAGCCCTGCAAAACGCCCGGCTTGACACCCCGGCACAGCGTTCCGGATTGAAAATCGGCGTCGCCGTCGGCACTACCGTCGCCTGTCAGCTGGATAATATCCCCTTTCACGCCGCCGTCCGCAGCGGTGAAGTTTCGGACTACCGTGCGGCACTGCACTATGTGCAGGGGATGCCCGCAGAGTACCTGCACAAATATTTCGGATTTGACGGTCCGGCGGTGACGATTTCCAATGCCTGCGCTTCCGGCGCCGATGCCGCACTGGTCGCTATGGATTGGCTGAAAACCGGCTGCTGTGACGTGGCTTTGGTCTGCGGCACCGATGCGGTGAGCAAAGTTTCGTTTGACGGATTCAACGCCCTGCGGGTCTGCGGCACCGAACCGTGCCGCCCCTTTGATGCCGGCCGCAAAGGTCTGAATCTGGGTGACGGCGCCTGTGCGGTCATTCTGGAAGATCCCACTCAGGCGGCGAAACGGGGCGTGGAGGTCAAATTCGTCCTCGCCGGTGCCGGAAAAACCGCCGATGCCTTTCATATCACCCAGCCGGAAAGCTCCGGAACCCAGTTGGAGCGTGCCATCAACGAAGCGCTCACACAGGCAGATCTGACCGTCAATGACATTGCTTATATCAACGCTCACGGTACCGGCACATCTGCCAATGATGCCGTGGAAGCGGCGTTGTTTCAGCGTTTATTTCCGGCGGCGACGGTATTTTCCAGTACCAAAGCGCTCACCGGTCACACGCTCGGTGCGGCAGGAACTTTGGAACTGGCGTTCTCCTGTCTGATGCTGGAACGGCAGCTGGCGGTGAAAAACCACCGCTTCGCCGCGCCGGATGAAAATATTACCAAAACTCCCCTGACCGCCAATGCCGGTTTGCCGGATCAGGCGGCGGTGCTGTCCACTTCACTGGCATTCGGCGGCTCCAATACGGCGCTGGTCATTACCCCCAAACGCGGCGGCGATGATGCCGTCACGCCGCTGGCCGGTTGCCGCATCATCGACTGCTGCGCCCCGGCTCCCGGTGAACCGGATCAGGCGGCGACTGTCGCCCTCTGCCGCAAATACGGCCTG
This sequence comes from Lentisphaerota bacterium, assembly GCA_015061865.1. GTDB lineage: Bacteria > Verrucomicrobiota > Lentisphaeria > Victivallales > Victivallaceae > UBA1784. Next base: position 7,843 of record SUVU01000001.1, on the reverse strand, counting down.
CGGCGGCTTGACCGGCTGACGACGATGGCGGTTTATGCCGCTGACCGGCTGATGGCGGAGCTTCCCGGTGAAGATACGGCGCTGATAACCGTCAGCGGTTACGGACCGATCAAAACCACCGTGCAGGTGGTCAATGATATTCTGGATTACCCTGAAGATGAAATTCTCCCGGTCGGATTTTCCCATTCGGTGGTCAATGCGGCGGCTTCTTATGTCGGTTTGACCCGCAAAATCCACGGTGCCACGCTGGCGCTGACCGGATTTGACGATCCGTTTTTTGAAGCGGTTCAGCTGGCGCGCACCCTGATGAGTACCCGCCGCTGCCGCCGGGTGCTGCTGATTGCTTTTGACGAAACGTGTCAGCTCTCAATGGCAGTGGAGCATCTCCGGAAGTCGGCGGCACCGGAACAGTATGAAGGCGTTTTTGCCATGCTGCTGGGTACTGACGGAGGCAGGGAACTGCTTCTGGACGAAGTTCCGGCGGCAGATTCCCGGCTGCTTCCCTGCGGAGTCCCGGAGAAATTCCGGAGCAGTTTACAGCAAACTTCCGGTGCGGTCACTTTGCAGCGGCTGGCTCCGGCGGAATTCGCCCTGCCGTAAATCATGCAGATATCCGGCATCGGCACCGATATTGCGGAAATTTCCCGCCTGACTGCGGCACTGGAGCGCGGCGGCAGGGATTTCTGCCAACTGGTATTCACCCCCGCAGAGATCGACCGGGCAGAGCAATTCCGGAAAAAAGCGGCATACTTCGCCTGCTGCTGGGCGGCAAAAGAGGCGTTTGCCAAAGCCCTCGGCTGCGGGATCGGGGAATGCTGCCGGCTCTCTGAAGTGGAGGTCACCGTTTTTCCGGCGGCGATCACCCTTTCCGGGGCGGCACTGGCAACGTTTGAACGCAACGGCGGCACAAAAATCCACCTCGCCGTCGCCGCAGAACGGCGTTACGCCGTTGCCACGGTCATTATTTGCAGTTGATCTGTCACATTCCGGCAAAATCTCTGCCGATCTGATACGCCTGCTGACGGTAAACCGGAAATTCCTCCGCCCGGCTGCGTTTTTTATCCGCCCCGCCGTCCGCCGCACCTGCCAACGCCGAATTCAACAGCTCCGCCGTATTGCCGCAGCGCCGGGGACTGCCGTTGACCGCATAAATTTTTTTACTGCTGCTCATAATATTACTCCTGAATAACGTATTTTCAGTTCCCCAATATAAATCATTGCCGTCAAAATGTCAAGCCGGTAAATGAGTTGCGATATGACGGACTTGAAAAATTTGCAAAGTGATGTTATTTTATGCAAGTGACAAGATGTTGCTTTACTGTAAAACTACGGAGTTTACATGAAAATATTGCTTCTGAACGGTCCGAATTTGCAGCTGCTCGGCAGGAGGGAGCCGGGTATTTACGGTCATACCACTTTGGCAGATATCGAACAGGAAGTCATCTCGCTCGGTGCAGAACTCAACTGTTCTGTCACGGCATTTCAATCCAACTGCGAGGGCGAACTGGTCAGCCGTATCGGCAATGCCCCGCTGGACGGATTTGACGGGATCATCCTCAATGCCGGTGCTTATACCCATACTTCGATCGCCCTGCGCGATGCGATCTCAGGTGCGGCACTGCCGGCAGTCGAAGTGCATTTGAGCAATGTGGCATCCCGGGAAGAGTTCCGGCACCACTCCTATATCGCCCCGGTCTGCGCCGGTGTCATCGCCGGATTCGGCAAAGATTCGTATTTACTGGCTCTGCGCGCACTGGTTTCGCGCCTGAACCATATAAATAAATGGCAATAAGTAAACAATAAAACGGGGCTTGAGCCTCAAAAAACAAGGAATTTTTATTATGGATTTTGAAGAGATCCGCAATCTGGTCAAACTGATGGGTGATTACAATCTCACCGAGGTCAAAATCGAATCCGATAACTGCAATATCTGTTTCAAACGCGGCGATGACCGCGCTCCGCTGGCGGCTCCGGTCGCCGTTGCTGCTCCGGTGCAGCTGGCTCCGGCGGCGGCTCCTGCTCCGGCTTCTGCTCCCGCCGCTGAAGCGGCTCCGGCTGCCGCAGGCAAAGCTGTTTCGATCGATTCCCCGATGGTCGGTACTTTTTACCGTTCCGCCAGCCCCGATGCCAAACCTTTTGTCCAGGTCGGCGATACCGTCAACCCCGACACCGTGCTGTGCATCATCGAAGCGATGAAAGTCATGAACGAAGTCAAAGCGGAAAAATCCGGCGTTATCAAAGAAATTCTGATCGAAAACGGTCAGCCGGTGGAATTCGGTCAGCCGATGTTCATTCTGGAATAAACCCCTTATGCGCCGCTGCGCAAAGGAGAATAGCTTATGTTCAATAAAGTATTGATTGCCAACCGGGGCGAGATCGCCGTCCGGATCATCCGTGCCTGCCGCGAGCTGGGAGTGAAATCTGTCGTTGTGTACTCCAAAGCCGATGCCGACAGCATGGCTGTCCAGTTGGCTGATGAAGCCGTCTGCATCGGTGCGCCGCAGCCGTCAGAGAGTTATCTGCTCATCGAACGTCTGCTCACCGTCGCTGCGATTTGCGACGTGGATGCGATCCATCCCGGTTACGGTTTCCTCTCTGAAAACGCCTATTTCGCCGAAGCGTGCCGCCGTCACGGGATCGCTTTCATCGGGCCGACTTCCGAAGCCATGAAAGCACTCGGTGACAAAAATGCCGCCCGCGATACCATGAAAAAAGCCGGTGTTCCGGTCACTCCCGGCAGTGACGGCCTCATTCACAATGAAAAAGAGGCTCTGGAAATGGCGAAAAAACTCAAATACCCGGTCATCATCAAAGCCGTCGCCGGCGGCGGCGGACGCGGTATGCGTATCGCTCACAATGATGCCAGTTTGCGGCAGGGTTTCCATGCCGCCAGAACGGAAGCGGAAAACGCTTTCGGCAACGGCGACTTGTATATGGAGAAATTTCTGGTCAACCCCCGCCATATCGAAGTCCAGATCCTGGCGGATAACTTCGGCAATGTCATCCACCTCGGCGAACGTGATTGCAGTGTCCAGCGCCGCAATCAGAAACTGATCGAGGAGACACCTTCGCCGGCGATTTCCGCCAAATTGCGGGAAAAACTCGGTCAGGCCGCAGTCAAAGCCGCCAAAGCCGCCAACTACACCAGCGCCGGCACGATCGAATTTCTGCTCGATCCGGATGCCAAAGATAAATTCTATTTTATGGAAATGAATACCCGTATTCAGGTGGAACACCCGGTTTCGGAGATGATCACCGGCATCGACCTGGTCAAAGCCCAGATCGAGATCGCCGCCGGAATGAAACTGAAAATCCGTCAGAAAGATGTCGTTTTCAGCGGTCATGCCATCGAATGCCGTATCAATGCCGAGGATCCGGATCGCAACTTCTCCCCCTGTCCGGGCAAAATCGAGCAATTCATCCCCGCCGGCGGTCCCCATGTCCGCATGGATACTCATGCGTACAGCGGTTACTTCATCCCGCCGTACTACGACAGTCTGATCGGTAAACTTATCGTCTGGGGTCACAACCGGGCGGAAGCGCTTGCCGTTTGCCACCGGGCATTGGACGAAATCGTGGTCAAAGGGGTCAAAACGACGATCCCTTTCCAGCAGCGTATCCTCGGACATAAAAACTTCATCGAGGGCAAATACGATACCGGTTTTGTGGAAAATGTGATTCAGAAAGCGAAAAAAAATGTCAGCAAGGAGGGCGGTAAATGAGAAACGATGATTTTAATGCCGAAAACAACAGCAAAGTTGAGACCATGATTCTTGATGATACCGAACTGGGCGACATCAAAATCCATGAATCCGTGCTGGCTTCGCTCGCCCGCCGGGCGGCATTGAGCGTGCCGGGGGTCTCCCGTCTTGCCGGCAGTTCACTGGTGGACAACCTCGCTGAAATGGTCGGCAGCCGCCGGATGCAGTCCCGTGCCGTCACCATCAATCTCGGTGAAAAAAATGATGTTTCCATCGAGATCAAAGTGATCCTCAAATTCGGCTTCTGCATTCCGGAAGTCGCCGCTAAAGTCCAGCATGAAGTCATTTCCCTCGTGGAAAAAACTTCCGGCATGAATGTCACCGCCGTCAATGTGCTGGTGCATGAGGTCGAGGAAGATAAAGATGCTCCGGAAGAAGCATCACTGCCGCTGGAATAATCGCAATACCGGATTTTATATGCGGGAGGATGCCACCATCCTCCCCTGTTTTTTCTATGAAATGTGATCTTTGTCCCCGTCATTGTCTTGCCGAGCGCCCCGAATATCCGGGCGATGCGGCATTGCCCGGTGTTTGTCACTCCCCGCAGCTGGCAGTCGTGGCACGGGCGGGGCTGCATTTCTGGGAAGAACCGGTCATCAGCGGCGAACGGGGCAGCGGCACGGTCTTTTTTTCCGGCTGCAACCTGCATTGTGTCTATTGCCAGAACCACGACATCAGCTCCGGATGCCGCGGCAAAGTGCTGACCGCCCCACAATTACGCCGGATCTACGATAATCTGGCACAGCAGGGCGCCCATAATATCAATCTGGTCACACCGACCCACTTCACCGAAACCGTGCTGGCAAGCCTTGACCCGCTGCCCGGTCTGCCGGTGGTTTACAACACCAACGGCTACGACCTGCCGGAAACGCTGCGCCGCTATCAGGGTAAAGTTTCCATCTATTTGCCGGATCTCAAGTATGCAGATAATGCGCTGGGGTGGCGGTACAGCGGAGTGAAAGATTATTTTGAACGTACCGTGGCGGCAATACAGGAAATGTACCGCCAGACCGGAAATTTTGAGATCGGTGACGACGGCATCATGCGCCGCGGCATCATCATCCGCCACCTGATGCTGCCCGGACAATTGGAAAATACCCTGCAAGTCATCCGGTTTGTCGCTGAAAACTTCCGCCCCGGTCAGGTCATGTTTTCGCTGATGCGCCAATATTTGCCCTGCGGTCAGGTGTCAGAACATCAATTTCCGGAATTGAACCGCAGGATCTCCGATGCCGAATACCTCGCCGCCGAAAACGCCCTGTTTGAATCCGGTATCGAGGACGGCTTCCTGCAGGATGCCGATGCCGCCGCCAAAGAATTCATCCCCGCATTCGACGGCACCGGTGTCACCGATTTTATCCGGTGAATTATTGCTGATACACTGTCGGATCAGCCACTCCGGCATCAATGAATCCCTGATGGCGCAGCAGACAGCTGTCGCATTTACCGCAGCTGCGTCCGGCTTGATCGGGGTTGTAACAGCTGGTCGTCAGGCTGTAATCCACTTTTAACGAAGTGCCGAGCTGAATGATTTCGGCTTTAGAGAGGTTTTGAAGCGGCGTATGGATCGACCAGTGCCAATTCTCATCCACAGCACACGTTCCGCGCCGGGCGGCCTCTGCGAACGCCGCAATGAATCCGGCACGGCAATCCGGATAACCGGAGTAGTCCACGCTGTTGACCCCGATAAATATATCGTGCGCCCCCAATACTTCGCCCCAGGCGGTCGCCAGCGAGAGAAAAATCAGATTGCGGGCGGGAACATAAGTTACGGGAATCCCTGCGCCGCCGCCGTCAGGGACAGCGATATTATCATCGGTCAGGGCGGAACCGCCCCATTGCCGCAGATCGAGCTTAAAAGTTTTATGCTCCACCGCCCCCATTGCCGCCGCAAGTTTTTCCGAAGCCTGCAACTCGCATTTATGCCGCTGACCGTAGTCAAAACTCAACGTATAGCACTCAAATCCATCCCGCTGTGCTACCGCCAGACAGGTGGCGGAATCCAGACCGCCGCTTAACAGCACGATTGCCCGTTTTTTCACTTTCAAACTCCTTTTTTATCGCCCCAGATCATTTTATGCAGCTGCAGCTGCATACGCACCGGGCGCTGAGAGCGCACCACCCAGTCGGCAAGTTCGGTGAATCCGACCCGCCCCCAAACCGGGGAAAAGATCAAATGCGGGGTTTTCGCCGCCAGCTCATACCGGTCGATCACGGCGATCGCCCAGTCAAAATCAGCCCGGGACGAAACGACAAACTTCACTTCGTCGCGCGGCGTCAGCAATTCGTAATTGGCAAAAAGATTGCGCTCCGCCATGCCGGAATCCGGCAATTTGCAGTCCACGATCCGGCAGCAGCCCTCCGGCAGGACGCCGATATCCAGTGAACCGTTGGTTTCGATCAGCACTTCCAGACCGGCATCCAGCAGCATTTGCGCCAACTGCGGCACGGCATCATGAAGCAGCGGCTCCCCGCCGGTCAGCTCCACCGTCCCCATCCCGGAAGCGACCGCTTCACGGGTCAACTCCTCCAGAGAACGCATTGCGCCGCCCGCCCAGGCGTAGGTGGTATCGCAGTAATTACACCGGAGATTGCATCCTGCCAAACGGATAAAAAAACAACGCTTTCCGGCATGGGTGGACTCACCCTGAATGCTGGAAAACGTTTCTATGACCGGCAGAAGTGTCGTCATCATTCGCTGTAAGTCAGCCGTGAGGAACTGGATTCCCCGATCCGCACTTTGGAAACCCGCACATTGCCATCGTTGAGGGCGGCGCTCATTTTGCGGTAAATCACCTGTGCCAGCACTTCACTGGTCGGATTCAACTGCTGAAATTCCGGCAATTCCGACAGATTATGATGATCGTAAGGAGCGATCACCTCGTCCAATGCCGCTTTCAGTTTTTTGAAATCCAGTGCAATCCCGATCTCATTGAGTTTATCTGCCGCCACGGTGACCGTGACTTCGTAATTGTGACCATGCAGATTCCGGCAGTCGCCATCATAGCCTTTAAGCTGATGGGCCGCTGAAAAACTCCGGTCGATTTCGATTTCAAACATAGTGCATCACTCCTTCCGGCGGCACTGCCGCCGGAAGTACGGTTGGATTATTACTTGTTGGCGACTTCAAATTTTTTCATGAAGTCGATCAAAGCCTGCACGCCCTCGATCGGCATCGCATTGTAGATGCTGGCACGGCAGCCGCCGACCAGACGGTGACCTTTGAGCTGGGTCAAACCGGCGGCAGTGGCTTCGGAGACGAATTTCGCATCCAGATCAGCATCCGGGGTGCGGAACACGACGTTCATGCGGGAACGGTCGGCTTTTGCCACCGGGCTGGCGTAGAAGCTGCTTTCATCGAGGAAATCGTAGAGCAGTTTGGCTTTTTCGTTGTTGACTTTTTCCATCGCGGCGATACCGCCGTTTTCTTTGAGCCAGTCGGTGATCAGCGCCAGAATGTAGATGGCGAAAGTCGGCGGAGTGTTGAACATGCTGCCTTCGTCGATGTAGGTGGAGTAACGGAGCATGGTCGGGACTTTGGAATCATCGGTACGGGCGGCAAGATCTTTGCGGATCACGACCAGAGCCACACCGGAAGGACCGATGTTTTTCTGCGCACCGGCGTAGAACATCCCCAATTTGTTGACATCAAACACTCTGGACATGATGTCGCTGGACATATCCGCGATCAGCGGCACCCCTGCCGGAGCAGTCGGGATGTCCATGTACTGGGTACCGGCGATGGTGTTGTTGGTGGTGATGTGCATATAAGCCGCACCCGGAGTCAGTTTCCAATCGGAAACGGCGGGGATGTGGTCATATTTGCTCTCTTTGCTGGAAGCGGCGATGTTGACGTTACCGAACATTTTGGCTTCTTTGGCAGCTTTGCTGCTCCAGACACCGGTATCGACGTAGTCTGCGGTACCGCCGTTGAGCAGGTTCATGGCGAGCATGGCAAACTGCATGCTGGCGCCGCCCTGGACGAAAACCACGGCATAATCATCGGAAATACCGAGCAATTCGCGGATATTGGCTTCGGCGCGGTCGATCACCGGCTGGAAAAATTTGCCGCGGTGAGAGAG
>SUVU01000112.1 GCA_015061865.1 Lentisphaerota bacterium | reverse complement strand
TTCCGATCTAACTGACCCCCGGAAGTTGTCGCCGGAGATCATCACCCGATTGCCGGTGCGTTATAATTACAATAACCGCTATTTTTCCGACCGTTACGAGGGAATTCCGCTGGATGGTTACGGTGAACTTATCAGCCGGATCCTCGCCCAACCGGGGATCACGCTTCGGCTCAATACCTCATACCGGGATATCGAAACGGAGATCGGCGCCGGAGATCTGGTGGTTTATACCGGGGCGATAGATGAGTTTTTCAATTGGAAATTCGGGGCTTTGGAGTGGCGGACGGTCGATTTTCAAATTGAAAGATTTGATTATCCGGATTATCAGGGGGCAACGGTAATGAATTATGCCGACGAGCAAGTGCCTTTTACCCGGATACATGAATTCAAACATTATCATCCGGAGCGTCCGGATAGCGGTAAAACGATAATTTTCAAGGAGTTTTCCCGCTTTGCCGCCGCCGGAGATGAGCCGTATTATCCGGTATTGACGGAGAAAAACCGTCAGCTCTACCGGCGTTACCGGGAGTATGCCGGTAAAACTTGTCCGCAAATCATTTTCGGCGGGCGGCTGGGGCTGTACCGTTATCTGGATATGGATGATACTGTTGCCGCGGCATTGCAGTGCGTGAAAGAAAATATTATCCCGGAGTTGCAGAAATGAAAATTATCGCCGCCACTCACAAAGAATACTGGATGCCGGATGATCCGGTTTATCTGCCGTTGCAGGTCGGCAGGGCGATTTCCCCGGCATTGCCGTATGACGGCGATGACAGCGGCGAAAATATCAGCAGCAAAAACCGGACGTTCTGCGAATTGACCGCAGTATATTGGGCGTGGAAAAATCTGGATGAAGACTTTATCGGTCTGTGCCATTACCGCCGTTATTTTGCCGGGAAGCGGTCACGGCAGAAATATGACCGCATCGCCGGGGCGGATGATTACCGGAAAATGCTGGCAGACAAACCCTGTATCCTGCCGCCGATGCGCAACTACTTTATTGAGAGCAATTACTCTCAATACATCCACTCGCACCACCGGATCGATCTGGATATGACTGAAAAAATCATCGCAGAAAAATGTCCGGAATTTCTCCCGGCGTATCATCAGGTGATGAAATCGACCCGGGGGCACCGTTTCAATATGTTTGTGATGCGTAAAGATATTTTTGACGGTTACTGCAGCTGGCTGTTTGATATACTGTTTGAATTGGAGCGCCGTCTGGATATTTCCGCATACAGTGATTATGATAAACGGGTATTCGGTTTTGTGGCAGAACGGCTGTTTGACGTCTATCTGGTGCAAAAGCAGATACCTTACGCCACCATGCCGGTGGTCTATCTGGAAAATCAAAACTGGCCCGCTAAAATCTGCCGCTTCCTGAAGCGCAAATTCTGCCCGGAGCGTAAAGCATGAAGCCGGATAGGGGTTGGGCGGCAACTCTGGCGATCATTTTTGCCGGAGTTGCATGGGGGATAATCAGTATTTTTATCCGCAAGTTATCGGCGGGCGGGTTGAGTTTGCCGGAGATCGTATTTACCAGAATGTTGTTTTCGGCGTTGTTTCTGGGCGGGTATCTGGTCGTATTTGACCGGGAAAAATTTAAGATCACCTGGAAAGATCTCTGGCTGTTTATTGGCAGCGGTATCGTTTGTCTGGTCGGCTTTAATTGCTGTTATTTTTACACGGTGATCCGGGGGTATGCTGCCGTCGGCGGGGTATTGCTCTACACGTCACCGGCATTTATTATGCTTTTTTCAGCATTGCTTTTCCGGGAAAAGATCACGAAATTAAAACTTGCTGCGCTGCTGCTGACTGTTTCCGGCGGCGTGCTGGTGTCCGGGATTTACAATCAGCAGTTGAGTGTGCCGTGGGGGATCGTGGTCAGCGGGGTGGCATCCGGATTGCTGTACGGGCTTTACAGTATATTCGGCAAGATCGCTTTGCGTAAGTATGATACTTTGACGTTGGTGTTTTACACTTTTGCCACCGGCACAGCTGGTTGTCTGCTGTTGGGAGATTTGCCGCATACATTGGCGGTTTGCTGCCGTCAACCGGATTTGCTGCCGTATCTGATCGGATGCAGCGTGATTTGTACGGTACTGCCGTATTTCATGTATACCTGGGGACTGAACAAAACCACCGCCGGAAGGGCATCTATTCTGGTTGCCGTCGAACCGCTGATCTGCGCCGTGATGGGAATAGCGGTGTACGGTGAAGATCACCATTGGCTGAGAATTTGCGGAGTGGCGGCGATATTGAGTGCGATCGTGCTGCTGAATCTGCCGTCGGCAACAGCGGATAACGAGGGTTAGAAATCCGGCATTTCCAGCGGTTGAAAGAATTGTGAATCCATAATGGGGATGCATTTGCTCCGGGTGACAATAAAATGTTCTTTGAGCGTGATATTCACCTCTTTTAAGAGAAACTGCAATTTTCTGGTAACGGCAATATCATTTGGCGAGGGTATTTCACTGCCTTGCGGATGGTTGTGGGCGAGGACGACACTGGCGATATTCCGGTGAAAGAGTACGCTCTGCAAAATTTCCTGCGGATCACAAAATACCAGATCTTTATTGCCGGGAAAGGTAAGTTTTTCAACCAGGCGGTTCTTGCTGTTGAGCAGCAGTAAAATCGCCTGTTCTTTCCGGGAATTTCCGAATTGTAATTGTAAATAAAGTGTCAGCGATAAATTGGTGTCCAGCAGCGGACCCAAATCCAAGTCGTGCTGCAAACATCTGGAGAAAACAGATCTGCCGAGCTGCAGCAGGATTGCCGTGTGAGTGGAAATACCTTTGATAAGCAGAAGTTCTTTGGTATCTGCCATCAAAACACCTTGCAGAGAGTGGAATTTACGCAGCAGCCCTTTTGCCAGCGGTTTCACGTCTTTGCGTGGAATGGCATAACATAAGAGCAATTCCAATAATTCATGGTCGCTCATCCCTGATTCGCCGGTACGCAGAAAACGTTCTTTCAGCCGTTGACGATGACCGTAATAGTCCGGAATATCTGACATTTAAAAAAATCCTGGGAAACTGATGTTACTTACCAGTGGCGAACCGGGACTCCCAATGCCGCTGAAATCCGGTCACGCACCGGATGAGTGGTGAAGTCCACCCGCATTTGGTTTTTGACGAAACCGACGGCAATATCGTATTCCGGCATGAAAAAACCTTCCGAACCGGCTGCACCGCCGTGACCGCAGAACATGCGGCGGTTTTCCGGCGGGCCGCCCAGAACAAAACCCAAGGCAAAATTTTCCCAGCTGCCCGGAGTCGGAACATCTTCCGGGTGCCGGAATAATTTTGCCGTGGCAAGGTCAAAAGTTTCTGCTTTCAGCAGATGTCCCCGCACTGAAGCATAAAATTTCGCCAGACCATAACTTGAAGCCACGGTGTTGAACGAGGGAATACAGCTGTGGCGCAAAGCATCATCACTGATCATATCTGCCAGCCACGAGGGTTTCTGCGGTGAAAACGTATCATCCACCGGCACCATCCGGGCATCGGCGGACTCATCGGTGCCGGTATAAAGATCGTGTTCCAAACCCAACGGCAGAATAATGCGCTCCCGGAGCAGTTGCGGTAACGGTTTGTGCCAGATCAATTCCGCAGTATGCCCCAGCAGCCAGGCGAAAGTCAGCGGATGGTAACGGCATATACTGCCGGCGATATTGCGTGGAGTCATGGCGGCGACTCTGGAACACATCAGATCCCAGTTCGCCAATTCAGCTTTAGTACTGCGCGGCAGCAGATAGAGTCCGGCACGGTGCGAGAGCAGATGTTCCAGCGTGATGTCCCGTTTGTCCGGCGTGCCGAATTCCCGCCAGAATTCGGCGATCGGAGTGTCCAATGCGATCAGATTTTGCTCAAGTGCCTGCAGCAGCAGCACTGCCAGCAGCGGTTTCCCTGCCGAGAAAACAGGGAACAAACTGTTTTTATCAGTACCGCATGAAATATTGATTACCATTTTTCCATGCTGAAAAATGGTCAGCTGACAGCAGTTTTCATTACCACTGCGAATTTCGGCGGTAATGATCTCTGTCAATATCGGAGCCAGAGTATCCCAGTTCATTTTTGCGAATTGTCCAAATACGGCATGACCGCATGCGCCAGTTCCACAAATTTGGCGACCGGCAATTTGTCCGGTCGTACTTCCAGCGGCAGAGCGACCTCTGCCATTGCGGCGGCGGCGACCTCTTTGCCGATCATATTGCCCAACACTTTACCCATCTGTTTGCGCCGCTGGTTAAAGAGCGTGCGCACCAGCCATGATACGGTCACGGCTGTATCAATATCACACAGCGGCTCACTGCGCAGTTTGAATGACACCAGCGCCGAATCCACTTCCGGGGGAGGGCAGAATACCTGCGGCGGCACGATTTTTTCCACGGCAACCTCATAAAAGAGCTGGGTGCGCACCGAGAGCGCACCGTAGGCTTTGCTGCCGGGGACGGCTGCCAGACGTTCGCCCATCTCTTTTTGGAGCATGAAAAACATGCTTTGCGGCGGATTTTCGCAATTGAGCATTTTGGCGATAAAGACCGAACTGATCGCATACGGGAGATTGGCGATCGCCCGGTAAGTCACTCCGGCGGGAAATAATTCATCGTAATCGACTTTGCAGGCATCAGCTTCCACCAGATTGAACCGGGGGTGATCTGCAAATTTTTTCCGCAGAAATCCGGCGATCCGGTGGTCGAATTCGATCGCAGTAAGTTCCGCACCGGTTTGCAGGAGTTTTTCGGTCAATGCGCCGAATCCGGGGCCGACTTCCAGGATTTTTTCTCCACTGGCGGCATGAGAGCTGCGGACGATCCAATCCAGCAGATTGCCGTCCAGCAGAAAATTCTGCCCCAAACCGCGCCCCGGGCGCATCCCCAGAGATTCCAGAGTTTCAATAAGCTGTTGTTTGTTCATGATCAGTGTTTCCCCGCACAAGCTCCGCCGCAGCAGCATCCGCCGGCGGCAGGACAACTGGATTTCATCGCACAGGAACTGCCGCTGGAGATCGCTCCGATGCGGCTGGGATTGCGCACAAGATCGGTCGCGCCGCATTTCGGACACTCCGCCGGAGAATCGAAACGGGCCAATAAAAGTTCAAACTCGGCATCACATTCATTGCAGCGGTAACTGAACAGCGGCATTTGAAGCTCCCTCTTTCAAATAGTTGAAATTTGTTATTTTTGCATATATATTAGTCAGGAAACATAATATAGCACAAAAAAGGTTCTATTTAAATGGCTGTCCGGAAAAATTTTTTCGACCGTTTCAGCGCCCGGTTTGAATCACTTGATGCTTCCAGCCGTCAGGCGGGGGTGTCGCTGCTGCTGCGGGAACGGGGATTTTTTGAAACGGTATTCAATGCCGTGGAAGATGGTATTCTGGTGGTGGATGGAAATTTGCATTTGCGTTACTTCAACCGGGCGGCAAAAGAGCTGCTCGCCCTGCCGGATGATACTTCAAATTTACGTTTGTCCAAACTGCTCGCCGGGATCGACTGGTCGCAGATCGTGCCGGATGACGAACACTCATGGAATCAGGCCCGGCAGGAGCTGCAGATACTTTATCCGGAAGAGCGCTATCTGCAATTTTATCTGGCGCCGCTGGACGAAAATTCTGATGCGGCAACGGTGATCCTGCACGATGTCACCGAGAGCCGCCGGCGTGCCACCAGTGATTTGGAACGGGAAACGGTCAAAGCCGTTTCGCAGCTTGCCGCCGGGGTCGCCCATGAGATCGGCAATCCTTTGAACAGTTTGTCCATGAATCTGGAGCTGTTGGAAAGAGCCTGCGTCGATCCTGAAAATGAGGGTGTGACTCCCGAATACGCCGCCAAAATGCTCCACCGCTGCCGCAGCGAAGTCGAACGTCTGGACAGTATTATCCACTCGTTTCTGACGGCGATCCGCCCCGGCAAAGCCAAATTCGCTCCGGTGGATCTGAAAGAGACAGTTTTTGACGTACTGACTTTCATGCGTCCGGAGATCGAAGCCCGGAAAGTTGTGGTCAAATGCAGCTGGGCGGATGGTATGCCGCCGGTAAGCGGGGACTCTGAACAGTTGAAACAGGCGTTTTACAATATTATCCGCAATGCGGTTCAGGCGATGAGCAACGGCGGTGAATTGGAGATATACGGCTACTCCACCAGTGAATTCCGGGTGCTGGAGTTTGCGGACTCCGGGCGGGGGATGTCGCCGGATGCGCTGCGGGAGATGTTTGTGCCTTTCAAAACCACCAAAGCCTCCGGCAACGGCATCGGTACGATGATCATTGAGAGGGTTTGCCGGGAACACGGGGCGGAATTCGGCGTGGTCTCATCCGAGGGCAGGGGAACGGTGTTTCAGTTGAAGTTCCCCAACGGCTCCCGGCGGGTGCGTCTGCTGACCGGAAATGCTAATTCTGATTAAAAACGGAACAGGGATTGTATTTTGTTACTTTGGGTGTTATATTATCAAAGTAATAATGGGATAGTACCCAAAAACAGTTAAACCAAAGAATAAGGAAAAGAAAAAATGGCTTTGGAACTCAAAAAAGATGCCAAGTACTCTCTGCTGGTGCCGACCAGTATGGGTGTCCGTCTCACTCCGGTCAACGGTCAGCCGTTTCACTGCAGTGATACTTTCAAAATGCAGGTTACCAGCGCTGAAACCAACGTCGCCAGCGTGGTCTCCTACCTCGGTCTGCCGGTGAAAGTCCTGACTGCGTTTGTCAAAGACAGCCCGGTCGCCCGGATGATCAAAGACAATCTCGCCGGCCGTCACATGGATTATGAAGGTCCGGAAATCGAGCAGGGCGGTCCCTGGGGCTACCGTCACCAGTTCAACCTCGCCGACAGCGGTTACGGC